>JAKLGB010000041.1:0-8294 GCA_022710895.1 Bacillota bacterium | reverse complement strand
CCGTTGCCCGAAACGATGGCTCCGGACTTGGAGGAAGATTGGCTGACCGTTCGTGAATGGGCGGAAGCCTTGGAAATGCGGCATCCTTCCGGCATGAAAGAGGAGAAGCGATGAGAAACAAGATCATTTGGATCTTAAGGGTCCTTTATCTGGGATTTGCGACATACGGAATCGTGTTCACGGTCGGTCGAAACGCAAGCACGCTCCAAGGTTTGTCTTTTTACACCGTGCAGAGCAATATCCTTTGCGCGGGGGTGATGGCGGTTCTTTTGATCAGGGGTTGGAACCGCACCTCCACCCCTCGCCGATTGACACTGGTCAAAAACGGAGCGACCGTCCTCGTTTTTCTGACGTTCTTGGTTTTCCACTTCATTCTCCGTCCCGGGATCCAAACGGGATATTGGGCGGAGTACGTGAGCGGGTTTGACAACCTATGTGTCCATTATCTGTGCCCATTATGGTTTTTGGCCGATTATCTTTTATTTGATGCCAAAGGGACGATCCGGGCGACCGATCCGTTTCTGTGGTTGGTTTTTCCGGGGGTTTATTATTTGTATGTGACGATTTATCGCTGGGCCGGAGGTGTCTTCGGGGGCGAAGGGGAAGTGTCAGGGTATCCGTACTTTTTTCTCAATCCCGAGGTAATGGGATTTTGGGGCGTCGTCCTCGCCATCGTCGGCATCTTGGCGGGAATTCTCGTACTGTCTTTCGGATTATACGGAGTGGACCGCCTGATGTCCCGAAAGAATCGTTTGGCCAAACTCAACGGCGGGCAATGATCCTTCGGGATCGGACCCGTACGGCAAAGGAGGAAATCAATCATGGAATTCATCGGCTTTTGCGGCGTCGATTGCGGGAAATGCCCGATTTTCCGAGCGACCATCGATAATGACGAAGCCCTGCGCGCCCAATGTGCGAAACAATACTCCACCGGTCGCTTTTTGTTGCGCCCGGAGGATATGCACTGCTACGGCTGTCATTCCGATTATCGATGCCTGAAAATTTGTGCCCACTGCGAGATCGCTCCGTGCGCGGAGATGAAAAATGTGCTGACCTGTGCCGAATGCGCGAACTACCCGTGTCCCAAAATCGAACGGTATTGTCCCCCGGGAAGCGAACAACGGGATCGTCTGGACGGAAGCGTTCCGTGGCGGAACGGGTACTGACCATGGAAACGTCGATCCGCCGGCTCGTTCCGGGTTCGATCCTGTTCCCGGCCCCTTTTTATACCGAGTATCTGTCGAAAGAACATTACGCCGTATCCCTCGAACCCCAACCCGACGGAATACGCATCACCTTGAAACGAGAAGCCTTGGACCCGCACGTTTCCAAAGGTTTCACCATCGAGTTGAACCCCCCGTATTTCCAACCCGCGGAGGACTATGGCCTCTATTTGGACGAAACCCTTTTGGGGCTGATCGAATTGCATCGGGAGGACTGGACGAATCGTTTGCGAATTACCGAATTTTGGGTTCGTGAGGATCGTCGCCGACTCGGATTGGGTAGCGAACTGTTGCGTTTCGCCCTCCGACGGGCCCGGGAACTGCAGTGCCGGGCACTGGTACTGGAAACCCAGTCCTGCAATGTCGGAGCGATTGACTGTTACCGAAAGTTCGGATTCCGCTTTATCGGATTGGATGCGATCCACTATTCCGATGCGGACATCGCCAACCACGAAGTCCGCTTGGAAATGGGATGGGTCCTGAAGGAGCACGAAAATGTTGAATAAAGAGGACATTCTGAGGCTGTACATGGAGCGGCAACACTTGCTGCGTAAAGCCGACAAAGCCGAATACGAAAAACTGTTTCGGATGATGTCACCCGTCACGACCGAATATTGGTCGCGACCGGGCGATCCCCCGCACCTGGCTCATCGGGCAGCTTTCGACGATCTGCGGTACAACGACGACCGTCGTTCGCGGCGGGAAATCGTCAAGGGTCGATTTCAGAAAGGCGGGGTCGGCTATGTCTGTCCGGACGAATTGGATCTGTTTGCGGGATTGTACCGGACCGACTTGGGAAAACTCACCCGTCAGGAATTTGAAATCCTGAACCTCTTGGAACACGAAGGATCGATGAACATTCGCGAACTCAAAGCGGTGACGGGGATGTATGTTAAAGATCTGACCCCGATCCTCCACCGTCTTCAGGAAGCCTTCAAAATCTACGAAGATCAACGGGATCGGGAATGGGATCGGCAATGGTACGCCTTCGAAAACGAGTTTCCGGAGATCGACGTTCGGCGATATTCCCGCCTGGAAGCACTGAAGATCGTGTTGATGCGCTTTGCCCAGGTCCATGTCTGTTTCGATTTGGAGATGGCCAGATCGTTTTTTCGTTTGCCAAAAGAGGATTTGGCGAACGCATTGGAAATTCTGTTTGATGAGGGAAAATTGGGCCGCATCGTCATTGACGGGGCGGAAGAATACATCGGGACCGATGATAAAACCTTTCTCGAAACTCATGATCTGCCGGCGATGAAACCGTCCGTTTTTCTGATGCACCGGAATGATTTCTTGGTCAGAAGTTTGGAACATGAACTGAAAATTCAATTCCGGGATCCCGACCACGGAGTGCTGTTTTATCTGCTCATCGATGGGGAATTTCGCGGATGTCTGTTCGGAAGATTCACTTTCGGACCCGTTGAGCTTCAGGTATTGAAACTGGATTTGGATGAAACGGAAATCGCTCGACGGAAAACGGAAATCCTCGCCGCGGTCTACCGTGACATCGATCCGGAAGCGAGCCCGCTTCCGCGGATGATCCGCAATGATCGCTGAGCTCCGCCGCGAAGGTGCGGCGAAGGCTATGTTGTCCCGCTCGGATTTGTGGGTTCGCCGCTTGTGGATCGTCTCGGGAATCTATATCCTGTCGTGTCCCTTTGTCTGGTGGATTACGGAAGATTTCCTGCATGCTTTTCTCGCCTGGAATATCGTTTTGGCCCTCGTTCCGCTGTTGATTTCCCGTCTTGTGACCCGGGGACGGATCCGTTACCGTTGGATCCTTGCCGGCTTGGGTTTTCTGTGGCTTGTGTTTTTACCTAATGCCCTTTACTTGATGACGGATCTTTTATATCTCGGAGAACGCGATTTCTGGTGGGCCGGCGGCCCCTATGAAACAGGAACCTATCTTCGGAATTTCGTCGACTGGCTCGCGTTGGCGCATCTGTATGTCGGAGCGGTCCTCGGATTATTGTCGGGGACCTACTCTTTGCATCTGGTTCGGCGGTCGGCGTCGATGAAATGGGGAAAATCTTGGTCGTTTTTCGGCACGGTGATCGTCGCCGTGCTCGTGGGAATCGGCATTTACATCGGTCGGTTTCACCGCTACAATTCCTGGGATTTTCTGAACCCTTGGCCGATCATCCGCGATTTCTTCGCAAATTGGGACGGGTTCGCCGCGGGTTTCGTCGGATTGATGGCGGGAATACAGTTGGGGGCGCTCTTTCTCTTGGAGCCCCTCTTTTCCGGAAAGGAAGGATCTTGATATGTTTCGAAAAGCACACCCGGACGAATGTCCGAAAATCCTGGCTTTTGCCCGTCAGGAACCGGTCATGAACCTGTTTTTGATCGGTGATCTGGAATTCTACGGAATGGATCCCGAATTCATCGAAGTCTGGACCGAGTCCGATTCGGACGATACGTATCAAACGATCCTCCTTCGATATCATCGGAATTTTCTGTTGTACAGTTGCACGCAAGATTACGATCCCCGGGAAGTGATCCGGCTGGTCACCGAAAACGGAGGGGTGGGATTCAGTTGTTCCGCCCGGGACTTTGAACCGATCCGCCGGCAATTACCCGATGGTTGGATCATTCATCCGATGACGATGGCGCGGATGGAACGGTTGATTCTTTCGGATCGCCCTCTTCCCCAAGCCCGGTTGGCGACCCCCGAGGATGCCGATGACATCGCCCGTTCTTTGACCAGTATCGTCGAATTCCAAGTTCTGATGAGCGAAACTCCGGAAGAACGGGCGGCGACATTGCGTCGAAAAATGATCGAAGGGTTTTCGACGAACTATATCATCCGTCGCGACGGAAAGGTGGTGGCCAATGCCAACACCTCGGCCATCAGCCGCCAAGCGGCGATGATCGGAGGGGTCTTCACCTTGCCAGCTTACCGCAACCAAGGATTGGCCACAAGCGTGGTTTCGGCTTTGTGCCAACGGTTATTGACGGAGGGAAGAACGCCCGTGTTGTTTTTTGAAAACCCAAACGCCGCCAGCATCTATCATCATCTGGGATTCGCGGATTTGGGAGACTGGATCGTCGGGAAGTTGCCGTTGCGTGACCCCAAGGGTTCTTCACCGGTTCAAAACGGGTAAAGGAGTGAGAAGATGAACGGTATTTTCGCTACCCCCGTTCCGTTCGGACCCAAACATCTCATCGGAACGGCTTGGGTGTTGTCCCTGGTAATTTTGTCCCTGTTCCTCCTGTTGCGGGTGATCAAGGTGAACAACCATCGTCGTGTCCTCCGCATCGTCACGGTGCTCTTGTTGATCCTTGAAGTCATGAAGCAAGTGAAGGCCATCGTGGATGCGGGAGGGACCTATCCGTTGTGGGCGCTGCCTTTCCAATTGTGCAGCGTCCCTCTCTACCTGTTTCCCCTCGTCGCCTTCGGAAATGGGAAATTTCGGGATTTCCTTCTTCCCGGAACCTACACCATTTCGTTGTGTGCGGCTTTGGCGATGTTGTCTTTCCCATCAACGGTCTTGGGAACGACCGATGGCTGGATTCCGCTTGTGGGCAATTATTTCCCGATCGTCAGTTTTGCCTTTCACGGTTGTATGGTTTTGTTTGCCCTTTATCTGCCGTTGTCGGGAATTTATCGACCCAAGGGAAAAGATTTTGGGAAAGCTTATCTCACGATCCTCTTTTTCGCAGTGATCGCCATTGTCGTCAATTCCGTTTTCGGGACCGATATGATGTTTTTGAACAACGGGTATGGGATGCCTTTCGCCTTCATTCTTCAGGATTTTGGGCGAGCGGCCTACTACCTGTTCATGGCGGTGCTGGCCGGTGCAGTCCTGTTTTTGCCTTTCATTCCGTTTATCGTCAAAAAAAGAGAGGGTTCCTCCTCTCATCGATGAAACGGATCGTTCCCCTGGAAAATCAATAGAGAAAAATGGAAAACAAAAAAGGCAGGAAGACCGCAGGATTCAGCGATCTTCGTCTGCCTTTTTTATTGATGGAGCAATAGAATCATTTCCCGGAGTGTTTTCGCCGCGGCGGCGGTTGATGCGCCGGAAGCATCCAGCATCGGAGCGAGTTCGACGATATCCGCTCCGACCAATCGATCGAGTCTGGAAAACTGGTCGATAGCCCCCAAAAGTTCTTTGTAGGTGATGCCTCCCGCTTCGGGGGTTCCCGTCCCCGGGAACACCGAAGGGTCGAGAACGTCCAGATCGATGGTCACATATACAGGCTTTCCGATGAGGGATTTGACCGTCTTTTCCAGCCCTTCCAGATCGAATCTACGCAATTCCGTGTGTCCGGAGGCCGCCCATTGGAACTCGCTCTTGTCCCCGGACCGGATTCCGAATTGATGGATCCGCCCGTCCCCGAGCAGGTCGTGGCAACGGCGGATGACGGTGGCGTGGGAGAGTTTGCGGCCGAAGAATTCATCGCGGAGATCGGTGTGAGCGTCCAAATGGATGATGTGGAGATCAGAATATTTTTCTGTCAGGGCGCGGATGACCGGATAGGTGACGAGGTGTTCGCCCCCGATCATCATCGGCTTCTTTTCGTCTTTGAGAATTCGGCGAACCGTTTTGTAAATGACATCCAAGGCTTTTTCCACGTCTCCGATCGGGAGTTCGAGATCACCGATGTCGCAAGTATGATAATCTTTCAAATCCATGTCGCGATAGGGAGAATACCATTCGACCCCGAAGGAATCGACGCGGATGGCATTTCCGGCGAATCGGGTACCCGGCCGGAATGAGGTGGTGGCGTCCATCGGCGAAGAGAAGAGGACGACGGAAGCGTCTTTGTATTCGCTCGTGCAGCTTTGGAACGATAAATCGACTTTCTTAAATTTCACTGTCTTCACCTTCCCATTTCTGCCAATGTTCCTTGTCCACGATCTTGACATAGCCGTTATCCATTTCGGAATGGATGACGGAACCGTTTTTCATATAGAACTGCAGATCTTCCAAAACCTCTTCGCTGATGATTTCCCCGGGGATGACCATTGGGATGCCGGGAGGATAAATCATGATCATCTCTCCGGAAATCTCGTTGGCCGAATCTTCCAGTTTGACTTGAAGCTTCGGAGCGTGGTAAGCGTCGCGAGGGCGGGAATAAGAAGCGGGGAACTGGTAATTGAATTTGATCTTCGGAAGCGTTTTGCGGATCTTATAATATCGGCGAGACAAATCCTTGAGCGCTAAAGTCAAGTGATCGAGATCGTCTTTCGTCGTTCCCATCGACAGGATGGCGAGAATCAAATGCGTTTCGGCCAGTTCGAGTTGGATGTTGAACTTGCGACGCAGTTCCTTATAAGCTTCGAATCCGGTGATGCCCAGATCGGAAACCTTGATGACCAATTTGGTTTCGTCGAAACTGATGCCGCCTCGCGCCATCACATATTTTTTGTCGATGACGGTGATTCCCGGGATCCCGCGGATTTGTTCGCGGGCTTTTTGGGCCATATGGACCAGTTTCTTGATCCGCTCTTCGCCTTCGAAATATAACGTTTTGCGAGCGACGTCGAGACTGGCGATCAGCAATGAACTGGGCGAAGTGGATTGGAGCATATTGATGGTGGTGCGGAGCCGGACATGATCGACACGGCTGCCTTTGGTGAGAATCATTGAAGATTGGGTGAGCGATCCTCCGGTCTTATGGACCGAAGTCGTCGACATGTCCGCTCCGGCGTCCATCGCGGAAATCGGCAACGAATCGGAAAAGTAGAATTGAGTTCCGTGGGCTTCGTCGCAAATGACTTGCATGTCATGTTGATGAGCGAGATCGACGATCCGTTTCAAATCGGATGTGAATCCGAAATAGGTTGGGTTGATGACAAAGACGGCTTTGGCGTTCGGGTGAGTCTCGATGGCTTTTTTGACAGCTTCGAATTGTACTCCGTTGGCAATGCCCAGATCGGAATCGATGTCGGGATGGACGAAAACCGGAGTGGCACCGGATAAAATCAAGCCATTGATGATCGATTTGTGGACATTACGGGGAAGAATGATTTCCTCGGAGGCACGGCAAGCCGACATGATCATCGACATGATTCCCACCGATGTCCCGTTGACCAAGAAATAGGCATGATCGGCATGGAAAGCCTGCGCGGCGAGTTTTTCGGCGTCCTTGATGATTCCCACCGGTTTGGCGAGTTGATCCAGTCCGAGAGGGGCGTTGGAATCGAGGATGAACATGTTCGCCCCCGTGAAATCGAGAAGATCGTTTTTGATCCGCCCGAGTTTATGGCCGGGGACGTCCAAGGGCGTGACCCCGCTTTGTCCGTATTCTTTTAATTTGGTAAAAAAAGGCGTCTGACGCTGTCGGTCGTCTTTCAATTACGGTAACCCACCTTTCCGGATCGGGAATGGAATGAAGATGCATGATAAAATATACCATAGGTATGCAAAAAATGAAAGTGAAATCTTTGACGAAAACCCGGTTTTCGGTTCAGGTTTTCACGCCACAAACCAATACTATCACGAATGCCCGAATTGTCAACCCGCGAAAACCCGAGGGAACAAAAAAAAGATAAAAATGCTTGTAAAAAACGGGGGGTGGTATGATATAATAGTCAAGGCAAGGTGATAGCAATCGCGGTCGTGGCGGAACGGCAGACGCGTTAGCCTCAGGAGCTAATGTTTAACGACATGTGGGTTCAAATCCCATCGACCGCACCAGTGTTTTTCCTGCAGGTGTAGTTTAATGGTAAAACTACAGCTTCCCAAGCTGTTGTTGGGGGTTCGATTCCCCTCGCTTGCTCCAGAGATCGAGTCGAAAAGACGAGACTCTTTTCGATGACTATATACTATTACTCGTTCCATTTGCGGTCGTGGCGAAACTGGCAGACGCGCTACTTTGAGGGGGTAGTGCCTAACGGCATGTGGGTTCAAATCCCATCGACCGCACCATATAAGAAGCATAGGTTTGATACAATTGTGTCAAGCCTTTTTTTCATGTGGAAAGGGCGTTTTCTACCTATATTCCAAATTCCCCGATGATATTATATGCCAATATCTTAGATTTTTCTTGCATGATAAAATCACATTATCTAACCTTTTAACGATTACCTAACCATTTACACGATTACCTAACAATTTAACG
>JAKLGB010000040.1 GCA_022710895.1 Bacillota bacterium | reverse complement strand
ATACCTGCGGATCATCAGTTTTTCCCAATTGTTCATGATGCTTGAGGGCATCGGTGCGGGATTGTTCAATGGAATCGGAAAAACCAAAATCCCTTCGATTTCCGGAATCATCGGCAACGTCATCCGCGTCCCGTTGGCTCTATGGTTGTCGGTATCGATGGCCCAAAGAGGCATTTGGTGGTCGTTGAATATTTCCGACGGCTTCAAAGGGATCTTTCTGCTTTTGGCGGGAATTATCGCGTTGTCGCGAATCGACAAAATCATCAACCGCCCTCCCAAAACCCCCTCGTCCCCCGCTTTATCGACCGATTGAAATCAATCGGTTTTTTTTACGCAATTTCTGAAAGCGCTTGCTTTCTTTGCGCTTTCGTCTATAATTAGTCTGTGGTATTACCACAGCACTTAATAGGAGGCCATCATGGAACAAACCGTCAAGATGAAAGAACCGAAAAATCTGTCGCCTCGGGTTCAATGGTTGAGAGATTATTATTTTCAAGGGATTCATCGCGCCTGGAACAATCAATACAACTGTTTTTCGGACGGAAAGCCGTGGGATTATCTTTTCGATGAAATCACCTACTATATCGTTCCGGAAACCATTGCCTTCTATCAAACCTATGCTTCCTCCAGCCTGCAAACGGCGATTCCGATCGAAATGCCTCCGGCTTTTTGGAAATTGTCGATAAAAGAACGACGGGCGACTTTTTTGAAAGAAGCCATTGTCAACCATGTTCCGCAAGAGATCATCCCCAACGACTTGCTCTGCGGTGCCCGTTTCAACATGTTGACCTCGCATTGCCTGTCCCGAAAACAAGCCAAAGATCGGAATCGACTGGTTTTGGGTCCCAACGGATCCCGTCGTCGGGAAGTGGAATATTATTATTACGGGTTCGGAAATGACGGAGCCACGAGCGGTCATTTGATTCCCGATTATGCGAAAATTCTCCGCGACGGATTTGAAAGCGTATATGCGGATCTTCAATCCCGATACGAAAAACTGTCTCCGAAGGACCGCCGCACGGCCAAAGGCGCCCAACTTCGGGCGATGATGATTGCCGCCACGATGCCCAGAGAACTTGCCCAGAAATATGCCCAAAAGTGCCGCGAAGAAGCGCAAAAAGCCCCCACGGAGGCTCGGAGGGCGGAACTGGAAACCATGGCTGCCGACCTGCAAATCGTCCCCTGGAAAGGGGCCGAGACCTTCCGACAGGCCATTCAATCGCTTTGGTTGACTCATATGTTGGTCATGGCGGACGAAAACTATCCCGGACCCGGAGTATCTTTCGGGCGTCTGGATCAATATTTGCTGTCCTATTATCAAAAATCGCTGGCGGAAGGAATGACCGTTGCCCAAGCGAAAGACATTCTCGGCTGTCTATGGTTTCATTGCAACACCGCCTACGATGCTCAAATCAAGGTTGGAAACAACGGGATTACGGCAGGGTTCGGGCAGTTGTTCAATCTTTCCGGCTGTGATGCCGACGGAAACGATTTGACGAATGAACTTACGTATGTCCTTTTGGATGTCATCGACGAGATGTCTCCGATCCTCGAACCCAAACCCAACGTCCGTCTTCACCGGAAATCCCCCGAGAAATTGCTGGATCGCGTTGTCGAAATGGTCGCTTCATCCCAAGGAGCTCCGTTTTTACTCAATTTCGACGAACGATCGATCGCCGGCATGCTCCGCGAGGCCAAGATGGGCGGAGTAGAAGATCGAATCCATTCGGCCAATGTGGCGGACTACGCCTCGGTCGGCTGCTTGGAAAACACGATGGTCGGAAATGACCGATCCGGGACCGTCGACAACAACCTATATCTCTATAAAGCGGTGGAATTGGCACTCAACAACGGTAAGGATCTGACCCCCAAAAAGAACGATCTGACCGGGGTAGTTCTTCCCATCCGTCAGCATGGGCCGAAAACCGGAACGCTGGCGGATTTAGACACCTTTGCCAAATTTTATGAGGCCGTCAAACGACAAACGGCCTTTCTCGTCCGCCATAGCGTGGAAATCTATGAACTTTCCGAACGCGTCCGGGCAAAATACGGCAACACCCCTTATCTATCCACCTTAGTCAAAGGTTGTGCGGAAAAAGGTCTCGATATTACCGAAGGCGGAGCTGAGTTGGGTTTTGTGACCATTGAAGCGGTTACGTTCGCCACCACGGTCGATTCGATTCTCGCCGTGAAATATTTGGTTTATGATCAAAAAGAATACACCCTGAGTGAAGTTCGTGATGCCCTGATCGATAATTGGGAAGGTCATGAAATCATGCGGGCCAAAGCCAAAAACAAAGCTCCGAAATATGGACGCGACGAGGAGGAAGCCGACCGCATCGCCGAGGACTATATGGCGTTTTTCGCCCGGGAAACCTGGAAATATCGGACGCGTTCCACGCATCGTCAATTCCGTCCCGGCATGCTTTCTTGGAACTATTGGGCCAGCGCCGGTTTTATTCTTCCCGCTTCTCCCGACGGACGCAAACAAGGTCAGTTTTTTTCCAACGCCATCTGTCCTTCCAACGGTGCTGACACCCAAGGCCCGACGGCCAATGCCAATTCCGTCGGGAAAGCCTTAGGCGGAAAAGCCGAGACTGGCGACTTTCAAGGATATCTCAACCACCTCCCCAATGGGGCTAGCCATACGATCACGTTCAATTCATCGTTGTTACGGAACCCCGACCATCTGTCCAAATTCAAAGCTTTTCTCAAAGGATACGTTCACAACGGGGGAACGGCCCTGCAAATCAATGTGCTTGATCCGGAAATGTTGAAAGATGCCCAAGCGCATCCCGAGGAATACAAACATCTTTTGGTCAGAGTCACCGGATATAATGCGTACTTTGTCACGGTGGGACGTGAATTGCAGAACGAAATCATTGCCCGGGAATCCCACCAAAAGTATTGATGTTATGAGAGTCCTTCAAATTCAACGGATGTCGACCGAGGACGGTCCCGGCCTTCGGACGACAGTGTTTTTCAAAGGATGCCCCTTGCGCTGCCAATGGTGTCACAATCCCGAATCGTTGAGCGGTCAAATCCAAAAAGAATGGATCGATGTCCGGTGCATCCGCTGTGGAACTTGCGTTTCTGTCTGTCAGCGTCATGCTTTGACGATGGGAGAGGAAGGCATCCGGTGGGACAAGGAAACCTGCAATTTTTGTCTTGCCTGCGTGAAGGCGTGCCCGACGGATGCCATGTCGGCCATGGGAAAGGACATCACCCCCAAAGAATTGGCCGATGAGTTGGTGAAAGACAAGGCTTATTTTGGTTCTGAAGGCGGGATTACCTTTTCCGGAGGAGAAGTGATGTTGCAACATCGAGAGGTTCTCGAGGTATGCAAGTTGCTTCGAAAAGAAGGAATCTCACTTGCTCTGGACACATCGGGAGACGTGAATTATGAAGCTTTCGAAGTCCTTCTTCCCTATGTCGATTTGATTTTGTACGACCTGAAGTTGATCGATTCCGCAGCTCATCAGCGTTGGTGCGGATCGGAAAACAAGATCATCTTGGAGAACCTAATCAGGCTTGCCAACGAAAAAATACGACTTTGGATTCGAACTCCGATCATTCCGGACAGCACCGACGGGGAAGAGAATATCCGAGGAATCGCCACTTTTCTTCGGGATCATTTAATCCGATTTGAACGCTGGGAACTGTGCGCTTTCAACAATCTCTGCAAAGACAAATATCAGCGTCTGGGACTTGAGTGGCGTTATCGCGATACCCCGTTGGAAACGTCATCTCACATGGGGAAATTGACGGAAACAGCCCAATCGGTTTTGGGGAAGAACGAATCGATCAGTTGGACGGGAATGACCCGAATTGAGGAGGAACAAAGATGAAAACAAAAATGAACAATGAAGATTTGAAGGCGTTTGAAGGCTCCGTCAAAATCGGGTTGGTCGCCACGATCGACGATCAAGGGGGACCACACCTGACGGTTTTGTCGACCCTTCAAGGAAAAGACGAATCGACCATGATGTTCGGCAAGTTTGTCGAAGGTTCCTCCAAAGATCATCTGATTATGCGACCCAAAGCGGGATTCCTGATCATGAATCCTCAGAAAGAATTTTGGTATGGGACGATGGATTTTGATCATATTCTAAAAGAGGGTCCCGACTATGAGATGTATAATAATCAACCCCTCTATCGATACAACACGTACTTCGGCATTAACACCGTTTACTACCTCAAAATGCGAGAAATCTCGGAGAAAAGCACGCTTCCGATGGGGAAAATCATTCAAAAGTCCATAAAAACTTTTTTGGCTAAAAATAGGCTTAAAACGGTCGAAAAAAAATTGATATTGAAGCCTTGGGCCTCTCGATTCACCGCTAAGCTCGATACGTTGAAGTTTGTAGCGTTTTTGCGGGAAGATGGGTATCCAGAAGTGGTCCCGATCATTCAAGCACAATCGGTTGGCTCCAATCGAATGGTGTTTTCGGACTCCCCATTTGCCGAGCGGTTGGCGCTGCTCAAGCCCGGCCAGAGGGTTACCATACTAGCTTTCTCCATGACGATGGAAGACATCCTGCTCAAGGGGACGTTTTCGGGTTTCAACCAACAGGGAATGGGGTATATGGACATCGATGTCGTATATAACTGTATGCCTCCCGTCCACAAGTACATCTACCCCGAGAACGAGAACCGAGAAGTCGCTTTTTCTCCTGATCAGACGGTGATTCAATGAAAAAGACGGACAACTTTACCGAAAAACTGGTGAAAGCACTCCAAAATCAAATCATCTCCGGTCAGCTGAAACCTGGCGACCGTTTGCCTCCGCTACGGGAAATCGCCTTGGTCCATTCAGTCAGCAGAAGCGTGGTAAACAGCGCCATTTCGGCACTTTCAGCCAAAGGGTATCTCCGGATTAATCCCAGACATTTCATCATAGTCAACGACTTTTTGAAGAACGGATCGCTGTCTGTTCTTGAAGATATCTTTCATGGGGATAACCATGATTTGCGACGAAAAATGATCAAGGATACTTTGGCATGCCGATTGATGGTGGAAATCGATGCCCTTTCCCAGGCTGAATCTTTTTCCGTTCTCGATTTAGTGACTCTTCAAGACCTTCTTTCCAAAGAGAAATTGTGGTTTTCTGCTTCCGGGGCCCCGGCGGAAGAACTTGCGGCTTTGGATCTTCAATTTCACGAGGCCCTGATCGGACTTTCCGGAAACATGGTCAGTTCGATGTTGTACCATACTTTTCACTATTTGGCGCAACCGATGGTTTCTCTCTTTTATCAAGTTCCTTCCGTCATTCCTTTTGTTTTGGAAAAACACGTCCAAATCGTGGACGATTTAGTTCGGCGCGATTTTCCTTCGGCTCGGAGCCGGTTAACGGATCTACTCCGGCACGGGGAGCGGGAAATTCTTCCCATTCTTTAAGGAGGCCATCATGCCTTGGTACGTAATCCTCGCCCTCTGCTTGGGCGGACTTGCGATTGTCCTTACGTTCGTGACGAGCTGGATCATTGCCCGTTCGATGTATCACCCCCCGCGGTTGACCCTTCCACAGACCCGGGAAAAAGAGAATGAAAGAACCCCCGACCTGTTGGCGCTTTTCGATACATGGGATCGGACCGGGTATGTGATCCGTTCTCGTTACGGGTATTCTTTACAATGCTACTTTTTTCCCAATCCAAACAAACATCCGGAAAAACCCTCTCCTTTGATCATCATCGCTCACGGTTACACCTATTCTCACTATGGAAGTATCAAGTATGCTTATTTGATGCGTCGACACGGATTTGACGTCGTGATGTTTGATCAACGGTACCATGCCGGTTCGGGAGGAAAGACCTGTTCCTTGGGTTTTTATGAATCCAAAGATTTGGAAACCGTGATCGACGATGCCCAAAATCGGTTCGGCGTCGACCGTCTCGGGGTTTACGGCGAGTCGATGGGGGCCGTGTCTGCCCTTTTGGAACAGGCCTCCGATTCCCGAATCCGGTTTGTCGTGGCGGATTGTCCCTTTGCCGATCTTCGGTTTTTGGTCACCGGGCTCATCCGTCGGCGTTATGGCCTACCGCGATTTCCCTTCGTACCGCTGGCGGATTTGTTTTTTCGCCTCGCCACCGGGATTCCATTTTCGTCTGTTC
The DNA here is from genome assembly GCA_022710895.1 of Bacillota bacterium. Classification (GTDB taxonomy): domain Bacteria; phylum Bacillota_I; class Bacilli_A; order Izemoplasmatales; family Hujiaoplasmataceae; genus JAKLGB01. The sequence goes on along the minus strand of JAKLGB010000040.1, from coordinate 5,408 downwards.
GTCCCATCGACGCCGTCAAAAAAGCGGTCTGTCCCATCCTTTTCATCCACGGGTCCGATGATGCGTTTGTTCCGAGCAAACACAGCCAAATGCTCTATGAGGCTTGTCCCTCTCCGAAAACCCTGTACCTAGCGGGGAATGGGGCACGGCACGCCGAAGCCTTTCGCAAAAACCGGGAGAACTACACGGCGGTTTTGGATCGTTTCCTTTCTGAACACAGGTTGGTTTAAGGGAGGCGGCACAATTGCCGATTTTCACTCAATTATGCCACCGAATGCCGGTCATCGGGTGTATAATAAATGCCATATCACAACAATATCAGACAAGACAGGAAGGTGATTGCGATGTATGATGTATGTATCATCGGCGCGGGGGTTGTCGGCTCCAGCGTCGCACGAGCCTTATCCAAGTATCAGTTGACGATGGTCGTAGTCGAAAAAGAGGCCGATGTTTGCGAAGAAACGTCCAAAGCAAACAGCGGAATCGTCCATAGCGGTTATGATGCCCATCCCGGCAGCATGAAAGCCAAAATGAATGTTCGCGGCAGCAAGATGATGGAATCCTTCTGCCGCGATTTGGATATTCCCTATCATCGGAACGGTTCATTGGTTTTGGCATTTTCCCCCGAAGACCTGCCGCGATTGGAAGCCTTGCGTAAACAAGGCTATGAAAACGGAGTCGAAGGGCTGAGGGTGCTGAATCGCGAGGAAGTCCTGGCGATGGAACCCAATCTCAACGATACCGTGGCCGGAGCGCTTTATGCTCCTACCGGGGGAATCGTCGACCCTTTCAAACTGACCATTGCCCAAGCCGAAGTGGCCGCCCTCAACGGAACCGAATTCCGGTTTGAAACCAAGGTCATCGATATCGAGAAAATCGGTGAAGGATTCAAGATCTTCACGGACAAAGGCGAATTGACTGCCAAAGTGGTCGTCAACGCCGCCGGAGTGTATGCCGATGACATCAACAATCAGTTGTCCGCCCGCAAACTGAAAATCACACCCCGTAAAGGGGAATATTGCCTTTTTGACAAAGAAGTCGGCAATCTGGTATCCCATACCGTCTTCCAATTGCCCACTGCCCTCGGAAAAGGCGTTTTGGTGACCCCCACGCCCGATGGCAACTTGCTTGTCGGTCCTTCCGCCAACGACATCATCGACAAAGAGGACAATTCGACCACCGCGGAAGGGTTGTCATCCATCGTCGCCAAAGCCCGTCAGAGCGTCAAATCGATTCCGATGGGATTTGTCATCACCGCTTTCGCCGGCCTCCGTGCCACCGAAGCCGGGGGCGATTTCGTAATCGGTGAAGCCGATGATGTTCCCGGTTTCTTCAATGCGGCGGGCATCGAATCCCCCGGATTGACTTCCGCTCCCGTCATCGGCGACGATTTGGCCGCGATGATCGCCCAAAAATTGCGTTTAAAGGAAAAAACCACTTATGTTTCGAAACGGAAGGACGTCGTCCGCTTCGAATCGTTGAGTGTCGAAGAAAAAGCCTCGCTCATTCGCGAAAACCCCGATTACGGAAAAATCGTCTGTCGATGCGAACTGGTCACGGTCGCCCAGATCAAGGACGCCATTCACCGTCCCCTCGGCGCAAAGACCTTGGATGGAATCAAACGACGCACCCGAGCGGGAGCCGGCCGGTGCCAAGGTGGTTTCTGTGCGCCGCGCGTCATTGAGATTTTGTCAAAGGAACTTCATCTCGATCCGCGTGAAGTGGCCAAATTCAACCCGAACTCCGTTTTGCTCGTCGAATTTGATAAGGACTCTTTGTAGGAGGATGCGGCCATGATGAAACGTGACATCGTGATCATCGGGGGAGGCCCTGCCGGGCTCGCCGCCGCCATCAGTTGTTTTGAAAACGGAAACCGTGATATCTTAATTCTCGAACGCGAAACCTACTTGGGGGGGATCCTCAATCAATGCATCCATAACGGCTTCGGTCTGCACACCTTTAAAGAGGAGTTGACCGGTCCGGAATATGCCGGTCGCTACGTCGATAAGGTTCGTGATTTGGGCATCGATTACCGTTTGGATACGATGGTGATCGACATCAACCAAGAAAAAGTCGTCTCCGCCATCAATGAAAAAGACGGTTTGTTGCAGATTCAAGCCAAGGCCGTGATTTTGGCGATGGGTTGCCGAGAACGCTCGCGGGGAGCACTGAACATTCCCGGGTATCGTCCTGCCGGGATTTTTTCCGCCGGAACCGCCCAGCGTTATGTCAACATCGAAGGCTACATGCCGGGAAAACAGGTCGTCATCTTGGGCTCGGGCGACATTGGACTGATTATGGCCCGCCGCATGACCCTGGAAGGGGCCAAAGTCAAAATGGTCTGCGAAATCATGCCCTATTCCGGCGGATTGAAACGAAACATCGTCCAATGTTTGGACGACTATGGCATTCCCCTCAAATTGAATCATACCGTCACCAAGATTTTCGGGAAAGAACGGGTGACCGGGGTGAACGTTTCCGAAGTGGACCCCGCAACCCGAATGCCGATTCCCGGAACGGAAGAATATGTCGCCTGCGACACGTTACTGTTGTCGGTGGGATTGATTCCGGAAAACGAACTATCCCGCAAAGCCCACGTCAAAATCAATCCCAAGACCCAAGGACCCGAAGTCGATGAGTCGCTCTCCACTTCGATTCCCGGCATCTTCGCCGCCGGCAACGTCCTTCATGTCCATGATTTGGTCGATTTCGTTTCTCAAGAAGCCGCTTTGGCCGGAAAATTTGCCGTGAAGTACATCGCCGGCTTGTCTCAAGACGGTTCGGCGGTTGCGGTCGAACCGCAGAACGGAGTCCGTTATTCGGTTCCCTCGCGGATTCATCCCGGAAACGCCGAAGACATCACCGTCATCCGGTTCCGGACCGACAACGTCTATCGCGATGTTTTCCTTTCCGTGTATTTGGATGAAGAACGGGTCATGCATCTTAAAAAACGGATTTTGACTCCCGGCGAGATGGAACAGGTCAACATTCCCAAAAAATGGATCACCGACCGTCCCGGTTTGTCGCGCATCCGTATTTTGGTGGAAAAGGAGTGAGCCCGATGAAAGAAACCCGACAACTTACCTGTATCAGCTGCCCGATGGGCTGCCCTTTGACCGTCGAGATGGAAGACGGAGTCATCACCAACGTTCTCGGCTACACTTGCCGACGCGGAGAGGAATACGCGCGAAAAGAAGTCACCAACCCCCGGAGAACGCTCACTTCCGTCATCCCCGTTCTTCACGGGGAAATCGACATGGTTTCCGTAAAAACACGGACCGACATTCCCAAGGCGATGGTCCGCGAATGCATCTTGGCTTTGAAGAATCTGGAAATCGAAGCCCCGGTCGTCATCGGGCAGGTCATTGTCCACGATTTGTGCGGGACGGGCGTTGATCTGATCGCCACCAAAGCGGTGCGAAGGAATAACCCTTGATTTATTTCGTCTATCCTTCTCCCATCGGATCGATCGGCATCTTGGCGGAGGACGGGGAGATCCTGAAAATCGACCTTGAAACCCCAATAAAGCCTTGGGGAAAACCCGAATCGGTCGTGAAAACGCTGGTCGACGAGTTGGATCGCTATTTTTCCGGAGACCTCAAACACTTTTCGGTTCCTTTGGTTCTCAAGGGAGAGGGGTTTTCGCAGGATGTCCTTCATGCGATCCAAACCATTCCTTATGGGATGACGATCACCTATCGGGAATTGGCGATCCGGTCCGGTCATTCCCGCGCGATTCGCGCCGTCGGCTCCGTATGCGCCAAAAATCCGTTTCCCCTGCTGATCCCCTGTCATCGGATCATCCGGTCGGACGGAAAGATTGGCAACTATCAAGCCGGGACCGAACGAAAACGGTTTTTGATTGATTTGGAAAAATCCCATTCCTAAAAAGGTCGCGGTCCTCCGTGACCTTTTTTGAAAACGTTTGTGTCGGACGAAACCCAATTGACAATTGCGGTGGATCGGGATATAATGTTAGCGTAATCTAACTAGGCTCGCCCTCTTTTTTTGAGATTATAGTTAGATTTGGCTAACTTTTAGCCGGAGGAACCTCATGACACTGAAAGACATTCGACCCGGTGAACATTGCATCATTCAAAATCTGCATCCCAATAACCTGCGCAAGCGATTGATCGATCTCGGCTTGACTACGGGAACCGGGGTGCTTGTCAAAAAAATGGCCCCGTTGGGCGATCCGATGGAAATTGTCGTCCGCGGGTACCTTTTGACGCTCCGAAAAGCCGAAGCCCGTTCCATCGAAGTGGAAAAATCCGAGGTGACCCGCTGATGGGCATCAAAGTGGCTTTGGTGGGAAACCCCAACAGCGGAAAAACTACCCTTTTCAACGGGTTGACCGGATCCAACCAGTCTGTGGGGAATTGGCCCGGGGTGACGGTGGAAAAGAAAACCGGGAAAGCCATTTTGGGAGAATCGGAAGCCGAAATCATCGACCTTCCGGGCCTATATTCGCTGTCGACCCTTTCTCTGGAAGAAGAGGTTTCCGCCACTTTCGTCCTTCAACAGAAGATGGACGTCATCGTCAACATCGTCGACGCCTCGAATTTGGAACGGAATCTCTTTTTGACCCATCAGTTGTTGGAATCCGGCTTGCCGATGGTGATCGCCCTCAATTGCATGGACATCGTCCGGAAACGGATGGAGGACATTAACATTCCGAAGTTGGCCGAACGTTTGGGCGTTCCCGTGATTCCCATCACCGCCAGCCGAAAGCATGGATTACTGGATTTGATGCGTCAAGTCGAGTTGATTGTCGGGAAACTCCGGCCTTCGATGCCTCGCTATTCCGCAGCTTTGGAACGGGCCGTCGATCGTCTCGAACCATTGCTTGGCTCCCGTTTTCTGGCTTATCGTTTTTTTGAAGATGGGAAAAAGGGAATTTCCGCGGTTCATTTCGACGAACCGGTCCTTCATGCTCTGGAAGCCGTCATGGTTGAAGAATCCCGGCATTTTTCCGTCGATGCCGACATGGTGCTTCCGGCCGAACGATATGATCGGATATTGTCCATTTGCGCGGAGGTTTTGGCAAAACCCGTCCAAGCGGTAGATAATGTCACCGACCGAATCGATCAAATCCTCACCCACAAATGGTTCGGATTGCCCATCTTCGGATCGGTCATGTTTTTGGTGTTTTATTTGGCGTTCGGGCCGCTTGGGACGTGGATCACCGACGGATTCGTCGGCCTCATCGATGCGTTTTTCGGGTGGATCGAATCCGGAATCGTCGCCTTGGGCATGGCCCCGTGGGTCTCCAGTTTAATCGTCCGCGGCGTTTTCGGAGGGCTCGCCGCGGTGGTGGGGTTTTTGCCGCAACTCGCGATTTTGTTTTTGTTTCTCGCCCTTTTGGAAGACAGTGGATATATGGCCCGCGCGGCCTTCATCATGGATCG
>JAKLGB010000004.1:10980-41850 GCA_022710895.1 Bacillota bacterium | reverse complement strand
ATCGCCGACCCGAATATCCTTTTCCAAGCAGTAATCTTCATTATGCAATGAGGCCCGCGAGACCACGGAACCGGAGATCAGGACGGGTTCCATCTCAGCCACCGGAGTAATGACACCGGTTCTTCCGATTTGAAAGGTAATCCCGACTAAACGAGTAACGATTTCCTCCGGTGCGAACTTAAAGGCCGTGGCCCACTTCGGTGATTTGGCGGTATAACCGATTTTTTCATACAACTCGTACTCGTTGACCTTGATGACGACTCCATCAATCTCATAGGGAAGCGATTTTCGCATTTGATCGACGTGTTGGATGTATTGAGCCACTTCATCGATGGACTTGCAGACTTTTGTTTCTGGGTTGACTTTAAAATTCCATTCTTTCAATCGACCCAAAGCCGTGGCGTGATCCGGGACGGCATTTCGATCCATCCAATAGTAGATAAAGGTGTCAAGCTGGCGCTTTCCTACGATTTTCGGATCTAATTGACGCATGGTTCCGGCAGCCGCATTTCGTGGATTTTTAAACGGTTCTTCTCCCGAGGCTTCTTGTTCGTGGTTGAGGATATCGAAGGCTTTCTTGCTCATGAATATTTCGCCGCGGACTTCGATGGGGTCCAACGGTTTGATCGACAACGGGATCGATCGAATCGTCTTCGCGTTCTCTGTGATGTCTTCACCGACGGTTCCGTCCCCGCGGGTTGCAGCCCGAACTAAGCGACCGTTTTCATACAAAAGCGATACGGATAATCCATCGATCTTTAATTCGGTCACATAAGTGAAGGAAATTCCCGCTTCTTTTCGGATTTTTTGATCGAAATCGCGAAGTTCTTCTTCGCTATAGACGTTAGCCAAAGACATCATCGGAACACGATGACGTACTTTGACGAACTTGTCTTGAACCGGCCCCCCAACGCGTTGAGTCGGAGAATCATTGGCGACCAAATCCGGGCGTTCTTTTTCCAGCATGATCAACTCGTTCATTAATCGATCATATTCCGCGTCGCTGACTGAAGGATTGTCCAACACGTGATATTCATAATTATAACGGTTCAACAGAACCCGCAATTCGTTTATCCGCTTTTCGATGTTCATGAGTCTGCCTCCTTACAATCGCTGGATGCTGGGATGATCTTTCATCAATATTTTGATGCCGACCGGGGCTTTGAAAGCAATCGTCGCCCGGTCGTTGTCGATCATCACGATGATGCCTTCTCCGAACACGGCATGTTTCACTTTGTCCCCGATCGTCCATTGGATCCCGCTGGGAACATAATTGGATGTCGGCGGCGGAATCGGTTTGTTTTCTGAACGAGGGGTCTCCCAAGCCGGTTGAGTTCGTTTGGGACGAGCCAATCCTTGATGATCGATCAGACCCTCGTCGATTTCCGCAATGAATTCGGAATCGAGGTTTTCCTGATAATGCCCGTACATGAAACGACTCTTGGCGTTGGTAATGACCGCCAACTCCTTTGCCCGCGTCAGGGCCACATAGAACAGCCGGCGTTCCTCTTCGACATTTCCATATTCCATCATGCTTTGTCCCGAAGGAAAGAGGGTTTGTTCAAAACAAGTCATGAAAACAACTTGAAATTCCAACCCTTTTGCCGAGTGCATGGTCATCAAACTGACATAATCTTGATTTTGAAGGGCTTCTTCCGCTTCTTCGCGAAGAGATAATTCCGTGAGAATATCGACCAGTTTCTGATAATTGGAAGCGGAGGCGTCGTAATCCTTGATTTTTTCCAAAAGGACAGTTTTGAATTCCATCAGATTATCCAGCCGTCGTTCGGCTTCAAGATGGCGTTCTCCCCCGATTTCGCTGTCGGCTTTCAGCATCGCCAGATATCCTGATTTGCTCAAGAGATCATCATAAGTCACCAACAAGTTGACGTTTTCCAAATTGGCTTGCAACTCATCGATGGTTTTCTTGAAAGTCATCAGTTTTTCCGTCGTCGCCCGCGAGAAAAGATCGACGTCGACTTCAATGACATCCATCAATTTGAGATTTCGGGCCGCCGCATACTCTTTCATCCGTTCAAAAGTCGTTTCACCGATTCCGCGTTTGGGTTCGTTGTAGATCCGCGAAAACGCATAATCGTCGCCGCGATTGACCAATAGGCGTAAATACGCGATGATGTCTTTGATTTCTTTGCGTTTGTAAAAGGAGATGTTTCCGATGACTTTGTATGGAAGGTTGTATTTCAAAAGAACGTCTTCAAACTTTCGACTCATGGCGTTGTTTCGATAAAGGATCGCCATCTCCCTGAAGGAAATTCCGCTTTTTTTCAGGGTCTTGATCTTGTTATATACGTAATAAGCCTCTTCGTCGTCGTTTTCCGCTTTGAAGTGAATGATTTTGTCTCCCGTTCCCAACGTACTGAACAAATCTTTGGGGATGCGGTTGCGATTATGTTTGATGACGGAATTCGCCGCGTCCAGAATCGTGGATTTTGAACGATAGTTTTGATTCAGGATGATTTTGACATGTTCGGGAAAATCCCGCATGAATTTTCGGATGTTTTGGATGTTGGCTCCCCGAAAAGCATAAATGCTTTGGTCTTCGTCGCCGACGATGAAAAGATTCCGATGTTCTTTCGCCAACAGGTAGACGATTTCATATTGCAGGTCGTTGGTGTCCTGAAACTCATCGACAAGAATATACTCAAAGAGCGATTGGTATTTTTTCAATATCTCGGGAAATTCACGGAATAATTGGAGGACGAGGACCAACAAATCCTGAAAATCGACGAGATTATTGGCTTTCAGGAATTTTTGGTATCCTTCGAAAACGTTGACTAGAACATCTTTGGGAATCACATGGCCCAAAGAAAGGACCGTGGAATCCGCTTTGGCTTCTTCGATCAGATTGGCAATCAGTTTGGGAGAAAACCGTTTGATGTCGTAATTGAGATTTTTCATTACGTTTTTGACGATGATGATGGCGTCCTCGTCATCGATGATCTGAAAGTCGTTGCCATATCCCAGACAGGCAATATCGTTACGGAGAATTTTGGCACCCATGGCATGAAAGGTGGAAAGCCAGATGCCGGTCAACGGACGATCGATCAGCCGGAACACCCGGCTCCGCATTTCGTCGGCCGCCCGATTGGTGAAGGTGATGGAAAGGATGTGGCTGGGAGGAATGCCGATTTCATCGATGAGATAGGCGACGCGGTTGGTCAGAACCCGAGTCTTTCCCGAGCCCGCCCCGGCGACGGCCATCACCGGGCCATGGACGATTTTGACCGCCTTGATTTGTTGTTCATTCAATTTTTCAAACAAGATGTTTCCCATCGCCATCACCTGAGAAATATTATACCATATCTCCCCGACCAACGAGCGTCCAACCGGGTCTTTGCGAAAAAAAGACGGCCGGTTCCTAAAGGAACCACCCGTCGTTTCAATGATTTTCCCGATTGATGCGGATGTCCGCGATGATTCGGCACACCCGCCGGATCAGCAGCCAAACGAACACGGCGCATGTCACTCCGCAAACGGCGATGATCGTCAAGCGTTCCCACTGGTGGCCAAGTTCGGAAAAGGGGAGGTCCAGTCGGATCAAAACAATCGCTTGCTCCACGGCCTTCCATCCGAAGAAACCGATGATTGCTACAAAGAAGAGACACCAAATGGCTTTGATTTTCATGTTATTTGAAGCTGGATTTCAATTCGACGATCCGGTTGAAAACCAAAGCCCCGGGGCGGGAGTCGTAATCGACGGAAAAATAACCGTTACGAACGAATTGGAACTTGTCTCCGCTTTGGACGTCTTTCAGTGAAGGCTCGACGAACCCGTTCATGACGTGCCAGGAATCGCGGTTCAATCGTTCCAGCAACGGACGATCTCCGTCCGAATCGACCATCAAGGGTTCAAACAGGTTGAAGGTCGCGGGCAAAGCTTGTCCGGCTGCGACAAAATGAAGATTCCCATTGGGTTTTCGAGCGGTGAATCCGGTTCCGGATTTGGTTTCCGGATCGTAGGTGCAGTGAATTTCCCGAGGTGTTCCGTCTTGGTCTTTGACGACGGAGATGCATTTGATAAAGTAGGTGTGCATCAAACGAACTTCCAGACCGAGAGATAACCGTTTCCAGTGTTTGTCGGGGGCGGTTTCGGCGAAATCGTCGCGTTCGATGTAAACAACCTTTTCGAACGGAATCTTGCGGAGACCCAAAGCTTCGTTTTCGTTATTGTTGGGGGCGTCGAACCATTCGGTCTGCCCTTCGGGATAGTTGTCGATGACGACTTTGAGTGGGTTGAGGACGGCATTCACGCGGAGGGCTTTCAGGCGGAGATCATCGCGCAAACAATTTTCGAGCATCTCCGAAGAAACCGTCGAATTGATCCGCGACAGTCCGGTGCCGATCACAAAAGTCCGGATGGCTTCGGGGGTATATCCGCGACGGCGGAGCCCGACGAGCGTCGGCATCCGCGGATCGTCGTATCCACGCACTTCCTTGGCGTCCACCAACTGCCGAAGGTACCGTTTCGACATGATCGTGTTGGTAATGTTCAGTCGTCCGAATTCATATTGATGCGGCGTATGCGGCATTTCACACTTTTCCACGAACCAGTCGTACAGGACGCGGTGATCGACATATTCCAACGAACACAGTGAATGGGTGACCCCTTCGATGGCGTCCTGAAGCGGGTGGGCGAAATCGTACATCGGATAAATGCACCACCGGTCGCCCGTGTTGTGATGGGTGATGTGCAAAATCCGGTAGATGACCGGATCACGCATGTTGATGTTGGGACTCGCCATGTCAATCTTGGCTCGTAACGTTTTTTCGCCGTCGGCGTATTTTCCGTCCCTCATCTCTTGAAACAAGCGCAGGTTTTCTTCCACTGAGCGGTTGCGGCAAGGCGACTCGACACCGGGTTCCGTCAATGTTCCCCGATGTTTCGAAACCTCTTCCGGCGACTGGTCATCAACGTAAGCCAAGCCTTTGCGAATCAGCAATAACGCTCTTTGATAGGATTCCTCAAAATAATCCGATCCGAAAAAGACGTTTTTCGGCGTATACCCGAGCCATTTGATGTCTTCCTTGATGGCTTCGACGAACATCGCGTCCTCTTTGACGGGATTGGTGTCGTCAAAACGGAGATTGGTATATCCTCCGAAGATCCTCGCCATCTCGAAATCCGTGATGATGGCGCGGGCGTGCCCAATGTGTAGATACGCATTGGGTTCGGGGGGAAACCGGGTAACGATCTCCCGCACCTTTCCGGAAGCGATATCTTCCTCGATGATCGATTTGATGAAATTGGATGCCATTTCCATGACAGAACACCTCACGAATGGTGAATATCTCTATTGTAGCCCAGTTTTATTTTAATTCAAGACGGGAATCGCCATTGATCGCATAATCGTCGGCTTTTCCGGTTTTTTGAAATTTGAAATATCCCGCGACCGCAATCATCGCGGCGTTGTCGGTGCAATAAGCCATTCCGGGGAAATAGACCGGGACATCGGTGATTTCCCGAGTCATTTTTGCCCGTAGGCCTTTGTTGGCGGCGACTCCGCCCGCCACAATCACTTGTTTGACTGCATATCGGTGCGCGGCTTCTTTGGTTTTCTTTACCAATACATCCGTAACCGCTTCTTGAAAACTGGCACAGATGTCCTCCACCGCGAACGGCTCCTGCCGTTGGACCATGTTGTGATGAAGATTGATGACATGCGATTTCAATCCGGAAAAACTGAACTGAAAATCGCCTGAATCGATCAACGGTCGGGGAAGTTTATACAAGTCTTTCCCCAACGCTGCCTTTTTGTCCACCAAAGGCCCTCCCGGATAGGGAAGCCCGAGAACGCGGGCAATTTTGTCGTAGGCCTCGCCGACGGCATCGTCTGCCGTCTCGCCGATGATTTGGAAGTCATAATGACCCTTCATCACGATCAGTTGCGTGTGCCCGCCGGAAACCACCAGTGCCAAACACGGAAATTCCAAGTCGTGTTCGATGTTGTTTGCGTAAATATGGCCGGCAATGTGATGGATTCCGATGATGGGGATATCAAAATTCATCGCAATCACCTTCGCGGCGGCGACTCCGATCAGCAACGATCCGATCAACCCCGGACCGGCGGTAACGGCAATCAGATCGATATCGGAAAATGCGATTCCCGCTCGTTTAACGGCTTGATCAAAAACCAAGGAAATCCCTTTGACGTGTTCCCGGGAAGCAATTTCCGGAACCACGCCCCCGTATTCCCGATGGATGTCGATTTGGCTTAACACAGCGTTGGACAAAACGGTTTTTCCGTCTTTGACAAGAGCTACGCTGGTTTCGTCGCAACTCGATTCCACTCCCATGACAATCATATCATTTTCACTTCGCATTCTCACTAAAGGTTTTTTAACATCAAATCGGCGTTTTCTCCGTCAGAGTAATAGTTCTTGCGGATCGAGACGAAAGAAAACCCGTATTGTCGATACATCGCTTTCGCGATTTCGTTCGATTGTCGAACTTCCAACGTCAGCGTGTTGACGCCCGCCTTCTTCAGAAAGTCCAAAATGAAATCCATCAGGTTCGAGCCCAATCCTTTGTGCTGTTCTTCGGGAACCACGTAAAAATTGAGGATAGATGCCAATGGAACGTCGATCCAAACACCGATGTGACCCAAGAACCGTTGGGTCAGAGCATCTTCCATCACGAAGAAACGCGTGAATTGGTTTTCCGCCAATTCGCTGGACAAGGTTTCCTCGCCCAACGATTGTCCCAGGATCCGCCGATCGTTGTAAACGATGTTGGGAATGTCGTCCCCTCGCATCGCCCGGATGATGGGTTTCATGATTTGCCTTTGTTTCGTTCCGCCTCGGTCACCTGAAGGTAGTTGGGAACGAGTTCATGAATATTGGAAACGGGAAGGGTCAATCCGCTGTTGATAAGCGTCCTGACATCCGGTTTTCCCTCGGTCACTTTGTGAAAACCCGGTCCGGCTGTTCCGATGAAGGATTCCGCGTTGGCGAGGGTGTCGGGAACGAGCACTGTCAGTTTTCCCGATTCTTTTCGGTAACAGGCCATAAAGGCGTTTCCTCTCCGGGCATCAATGGCAGGAAGGATGAATCCATCCTCCGCCCCGGAAGCCAACAAGGCCAACGTGGAAACGGTTCGGACGGGAATGCCATTGAGGTAACCGATCATTTTGGCAATCGATACTCCGATGCGGACTCCGGTGTAACTCCCCGGGCCCACCCCGACGATCACTTCTGTCACTTGGTTCAAGCGGATGCCTGCTTCTTTCAAAATTCCGTCCAAAAGCGGCATAACGGTCACGGCATGATTTTGGATGTCTTTTCGATAGGCGGAACCGACTTCGATGCCGTCGATGACCAATGAAAGGAAGACGTACTCAGTGGCTGTATCGATCAGCAAGATCTTCGACGATCCGGGCATATGCGCCACTTCCTTCCATGGTGATTTCCCGAGCCTTTTCGTCAATCGCTCGGATGTTGAGGGTCAACATTTCCTGCGGAAGCATTTGCCCGATATACGGGTACCATTCGATCACGGCGACACCGTTGCCATAAATGAAATCGTCCAGTTCATAATCGTACCCGATGGATTCCAGCCTGTATACGTCCATGTGATACAGCGGCAATCCGTTCCGATAGATTTTTAACAATGTGAACGTCGGGGAATTGACGGTCTCTCGAATGCCCATGTGCTTGGCGAGAAATTGAGTGAATGTCGTTTTTCCGCTCCCGAGATCGCCGCCAAGCCCAAGGACAAAACCGGGTTTTAAATAACCCGACAATGATTTTGCCAATTGATCCATTTCCGATAAATCATGTACTTTCGTCAACCACTTCATATGCCTGCACCACTCAGTTAATCTATATCAAATTATATCATATCGATGGTAATTTCAGCCGGTTTTTTTGCCGGTTTTCCCGCGGTTCCGCAACCACTTTTGGTTTTTTTGTGATATCGGTTCATTTTCCCGTCGATATGGTATAATAGGCATAATGGCCGCCCCCGCCCGGAACCTCGTTCCTGCCGGGCGCAACCGACAGAAGGTGAATCCCGTGTTTTTGATTATCCACAATCCTTTGTCCAACAACTCAAAATCCAAGAAGATCACTTCCCGGATCGTGAAGTTTTTCCAAAAGAACAATGTTCCGTTTTATTTGCGTTCAACGCTCAAAATCGAGAACCTCAATACTTTTTTGAAAACCAACCCGACCATCACGGACATCCTGTACTGCGGCGGCGACGGATCCATCAACTATATGATCAACAGCGTCGATCTCCAACAAATCCGCCAAAACATTTATTTGGCGAAAAGCGGTTCGGGAAACGATTTTCTCCGTTCCCTCAAACAGATTCGCACGGGCTCGATCGCTATTGCCAGGGCGGAAACCAACGTTAAAAGCGTTAAGTTCATCAACGGATGCGGACTCGGTGTCGACGCTTCGGTCTGCCATTATGTCAACCAAGACACCAAGAAGAACAAATTGTCCTATTTCATCAACGCCTTCCGAGCCTTTTCGCAATTCCGTCCGGTCACCATGGACGTGATCGTCGACGGTGTACCTCATCATTATGAAAAAGCCTATTTCTGCGCCGTACAAAATGGAAAATACTTCGGCGGGGGAATGAAAGTCGCCCCCAAAGCCGATCCGACTTCGGAAACGTATCAGATCTGCATCGCACACACGGTTTCCCGAGGGTTGCTTTCGACGCTTTTCATGACCATCTACTCCGGACTTCACACCAAGATCCACCGATATGTCGACATGTTCGAGGGAAAAGACATCCAAATCAAAGCCGGACAAAATCTGTTCTTCCAAGCGGACGGCGAAGTCCTCGCCGATGTCAGCGAAATTCGGGTCAAGCAAGCCGAATCGCGGCCATTCTCCGCTTTTGACAAGAAGGAAATCAAAGCGCGGTTCGCCAACAAATAAGTGGGTTCATAAAAAATGGGTAATCCCGGCGGGATTATCCATTTTTCATTGATGAAGTTGGGATTCAAGTTCGGCTTTCAACGATTCGTATCCCGGTTTGCCCAAGAGGGCGAACATGTTCTTTTTGTAGGCTTCCACCCCGGGCTGATCAAACGGGTTGACGCCCAGAACATAACCGCTGACCGCACAGGCCAGTTCAAAGAAATAGACCAAGTGACCGAAGGAATAAGCACTGATTTCGGGAATGTTGAGCACCAGATTGGGAACCAAGCCGCTTTCATGCGCCAACAAAGTGCCTTCAAAAGCTTTTTTGTTCACAAAATCAACGGTTTTTCCGGCCAGATAATTCAATCCGTCCAAGTCCTCGGGTTCTTTCTGAATGACCCATTCGCGTTCGGGTTTTTGAACATTGAGTACGGTTTCAAAGAGAATCCGCCGGCCGTCCTGAATCTGTTGGCCCAACGAATGGAGATCGGTGCTGAACCCAGCCCCGGAGACAAACAAACCCTCGTGTTCCTTGCCTTCGGATTCACCGTACAGCTGTTTCCACCACTCCCCGAAAACCATCAGGCGGGGTTCGTAATTGACGAGCATCTCAATGGCTTTGTTGCTACGATAAAGAAGATTTCGCATCGCGGCGTACAGGTAGGCGTCGTTTTTTTGAATATCGTGAGACTTGTAGGCCTTTCGAGCATCGTTTGCGCCTTTCATCATCGCCTTGATGTCGATGCCCGCCGCGGCGATCGGAAGCAGCCCCACGGCGGTCAAAACGCTGTAACGTCCGCCGATATCGTCGGGAACGACGAATGTTTCATATTTCTTGGTCACCGCAAGGCGACGGAGCGCGCCTTTGGTCTTGTCGGTAGTGACGTAGATCCGATCGGCCGCGCCTTCGGGTCCGTATTTGGTTTCCAAAAGATTCTTAAAAGCACGGAAGGCGATGGCCGGTTCGGTCGTCGTACCGGATTTGGAGATGACGTTGATCGCAAAATCCTTGGTTTTTACATAATCGACCAATTCCGCCAAATAGGTGGATGACATCTGGTGACCGGCAAAGATGATTTCCGGTTTTTTCTTGACCGGGAAATACGGTGTCAGCATTTCGATTGCGGCTTTGGCCCCCAGATACGATCCCCCGATCCCGATGACAATCAGGATCTTGGCTTGACGGCGGATCTTGCGGGCGGCGGCCCCGATCCGCTTGAATTCCTCTTGATCATAGTGACGGGGAAGATCAACCCATCCGGTGAATTCGCTGCCTTTTCCGGTTTTTTCCCGCAAGTGGCGGTCGGCGACTGTGATTTCCTTTTGCATCAATTTCAATCCGTCCGCCCCGACGAAAGGCAGGGCGTGGGAGACATCTAAAGACAGATATTTTTCCATTGATTGTTTCCTCCTGATTCAAAACCGCTTTTATTATACCACGTTTTTTGAACTCGAACCATCTTCATCGCGTCCCGAAAACGTTTTTACGAGCCAAAAGAAAAGGCGGCCGAGATTTCATTCGCCGCCTTGACGATACGCTTTGATCCACTCGGGCAACATCTTCTCCAAGGGCACAAATCCGCTTTGAAGTTCGATTTTGACCCATCTTTTCTTGCGCTGCTTATTGACTCTCTTGTAACTGAGACTCACCTTGCGGTCCTCGCTGATGCCGAGGACCTCCAAGGAGACTTCATCGCCGACGGCGACGAAGTCTTCGATGTTGCGAACGAATCCTTCGCTGATTTCGGAAATATGGATCAAACCGTCGGTATCTTCGCCGATGCGCACGAACGCCCCATACGGCTTGATTGCGGTGATTTTTCCGGTGACGATGTCTCCTTTTTTCATGATCGGATCCCCCAGGTACATTTTTGGTGGGTTTAGTATATCATACTTCTGTGATTTTTTCATCGAGAATAAGAAAAGAGGCCGGATTCCTTCCGACCCCTTCACTGTTTTCGTTCATTCGCCTTCGTTGACTTTCAATTGATACGTTTGAACCATGAAATCGGTCGTCGATTTGACTTGATCATACATTTCGTTGACGCGAATGGCATAAGAACTGAAGACTCCTTCGACGTCCATAAAGTAGATAATCCATTGTTGTTGGTCATTGTTGACGGTGATTTCGTATTCTGCCCGTAAAAACGTTTGGATGCCATTGGTCGCGACGATGGATTCGGTAGCGGTCAGAGTAATGGCCGTCGGAAGCGTTCCCATGCTGAACCACAGAATCCGGTGGCCGTCACCTTGGAGATCGGCGAACCATTCAGGGAGATCGTCGACCTCTTGAGGAAGCGTAACGCCGGCAAAGAGCTCTTGAAGATTATTTCGGAGAAAATACGAATACATTTGGTAGGTATAGGTCGTCCGTGCCCACGGATGCGTCTTGATTTCTCCGGAAAGGCCGAAATCCTGCCAGCCGTTAGTATCGTTTCCCATTGGATCTTGTTCTAAGTAACGGACAGGGTTGATGGCGGAAAAACTGGGGAAGGACAAAGCGTTGTAGTTGAAGTCATCAGACCCCGGAAGGGCCAAGACGGTGGCGGTGAACACTTTCACTTGGGTGGCAGACCCCGAGGTAATGGTGGCGGTCAAGGTGACGGTGACATCACCGGTTTCGTGATCAGGCTGATGAATGATCCCTTCTGCGGTAATAATTTCCGGATGATCGATTTCCCATAGGATGGGAACGATAAACGGTGAGCCAATTCCTCCCTCGCTGACACTGATTGTTTGAGGAATCAAAAGAGCCGGCGAAGCTTCGGTCAAAGCTGAAAGATTGCTTAATTGTAAAGCGTTGTGGGCTCGTTCGACCAAAGCCTGATCGGTCATGGTGGCGGCGACAGAGGTGCTCGATTCCGAACGTTCTGTCGAGGTGGTCGCGGTTTCTTCCGCGCAGGCGGTCATAGCGAATCCGAATAGAATGAGTAGCAAAATCAAAGTCCCTTTTTTCATGAAAATCCTCCTATGTTGTCTATGCGACTATACTAATATAACCATTATGATCCGCAAATTGTTGGTCATTTATTTGTTTTTTTCATATTAAGACAAGAAAGGGGATCCTAAAGGATCTCCGAGTTCACTCTGCGGAATTATGAGCGACGGAACTGGCTGCCGCGGCGGCGATCGCGCCGATCAAATCATCCAGAAACGTGTGACAGCGATGTTCATCTTCTTTACCGAGTTTGTCAAGGACGCCGATGATCCCCGGTTTGATCTTGTCCACATATCCAAAATTGGTCAGTCCGATCGATCCATAGACATTGCAGATCGACAGAACGAGAATTTCGTCGATTCCATACAAGGGGTTGTCCTCGTCAATGAGGGTCTGGAGCGGCTCGGAAAGTTTTTTCTGTTCCGCCAACATGTCCAACTCCACCCCTGTCAGGATGGCATATTGGATTTCGCGCTTGGAAAGGACCCGATCCACGGCTTCGGCGCAGACGTCTTTCGTCAAATCGGGAATGTATTTCTTTTGCAGATCGTAAACGATGTCCGTGATGTCCGAAAGGCGCACCCCGCGACGAACGAGAAGATCGATACAAATTCGTTTGATTTCTTGTTTGTTGGGAATCATGCTATTCTGCCCCTCCGTCGATGTGTTCCACGCCGATGACGCCGGGAACGCGTTCCAACAGCGTATCTTCGACCATTTCGCGCAACGTGTCCTCAAACCCGCCGCACCCAACGCAGGCGCCGCTCAAGCGCACATAAACGATGCCGTCTTCGAATTTGATAAATTGAATGTCCCCGCCGTCACGTTGAATATATGGGCGGATCAAGCCGAGAACGGCTTGGATTTCATCTAAAATTTCTTCATATGTCATAACGAGTCACCCGCCTCAGGAATCACGCTTTTTGTTGGGATTGAAATGCGGATTGCGTAAAATGTAATACGGACAGTTGAGCGCACAAGATTCCATCAGATAATCCGGAATCGTCCGAAAGTTGCTTTGTTTTCCGTTTTTGGTGAAGCCCTTCAACCGCAAAATGCCGGCGGAATAATCGCCGACCAGATACGGATAGACGTCAAAGACGTCCAGATAACGCTTGTTGAAATCGTCCAACACGAAAGCGTCGCGGTAATTTTTAATCATTTCGAATTCGCCGTGCGCGGTTTCCAACATAGTATGAATCATCTCCCATGCGTGATGCATCATTTATTGTATCACAATTTCCATCGAAACGCTGCAAATTTGTCTTCTGAAAAAAACGGGACCGGATTCGTCCCGTTCTTCACAAGCCCCAGATCATATCGTTTTCCAAAAGGACCACGGCCTCGCAGATAACGGCCTTTTCTTCCCCGACGATTCCCAGACCCTCAAACGTGGTTGCCTTGACCGAGATTCGGGAAATATCCGTCCGCAGGATCTCGGCAATGTGCTTGCGGATGTCATCGACGTACGGCCGCAGTTTCGGGTTTTCCAATGAAACCATGCAATCGAGGTTACAGACGACATAACCTTTGCCCTCAACGTAATTAAAGACTTCCTGAAGAATGAGCGAAGAATCGTAGTTTTTGTATTTCGGATCGGTGTCCGGGAAAAACTTCCCCAGATCCCCCAGCGCCAAAGCTCCCAAAAGCGCTTCGGAGATGGCGTGAAGCAAACAGTCGCCGTCGGAATGCCCCAAAGGCCCTTTCGGATGGTCGATGTGAATACCTCCCAAAATGAATGGGCGGCCTTCCACCAACGGATGAATGTCTTTGGAAAAACCGATTTTCATCATAATAAGCCCTCCATGAGCGACAAATCGGATTGGGTGGTGACTTTTAAGTTATCCTCATCGCCGGGAACGATCCGGACGCTTTTCTGCGGAAAAGCGGCGAGGTAAACCGATGTATCATCGGTGAATTCCGACGGTTCCCCGACGACGAGCAGGTGGGCTTTCAGGATTTCTTCGGTTCGAAACGCTTGCGGCGTTTGCACCGAGTAGGTCCGTTTCCGATCATAATGACCGATGATTTCACCGTGGTCGACATCGACGGTGGTGTCGCGGACGAGAATCGCCGCGGTCGCGGCGTCGGCTTCGCCAAGCGCCTTTTTCAAAGCCTCGATGAGCGGACGCTTGAGATTGGGCCGCGCACCGTCGTGAATCAATACCCATTGATGCTTCGCAACCTTCAAGCCCGCGCAGACGCTCTCTTGACGGGTTGCCCCCCCAAGAACCGGTTTGACTTTGGGACGTTCCTTCAACAGGGCACTCATCTTCTGGGTGTCTGCCGCGGCGTGGACCACGATGACCTCCCCGCACTCCGCGTCTCCCAAAAAGCGATCCACCGAATGCAGAACCATCGGTTTCCCGCGGAGTTCATAAAACATTTTGTTGAACGGAAGCCGGGTTCTCGCTCCGCTTCCGGCCGCCATGATCAATGCGGTATACATCCCGTTGCCTCCCTCGACATGCCATCGGTGCGTTCAGGACAGAATCTTCATTCACCGAAAACAGAATAGTTTTTCTTGGGGTTGCGGATGGCTTCTTCCAATGATTTGTTGGCCAATCCGACAAACTCGTTGAGCGAAAACGTGGACCACGGTTCGTGTTTGATGATTCCGAGGTTCGGGTAGACGACCTGTTGGATGCCTCCGATGTTGATCAACAGATTGATCAAATCGCCCCCGCTTTGCAGGGCTCGGTACATGACGTCATATTTTCGCTGTTCGCGGATGATCAACGCAAATTGAATCCCGGTAATGCGAAAGATGCTGTTGATGTCCTTGGCAAAGTGGAAACGCATCTTTTTGACATACTCGGCGATCATCAGGTTTCCGACGTCGCGGCCGAAGCGGGAGTTGATGTCGGGAATATTGGTCAATTGGATCATCACCAAGTAAAACGATTCGGGTTCCTTGGTGATCTGCGCCAGATGTTGAAACAAGGGTTGTTCGGTGGGTAATGAATCCAATTCGTGGATCAAGGTGTCGGGGAACAACTTGATGTCAATCCCCTTGACCCCGGAAATGACTTGCGTTTTTTTCTCGAATTCAAAGACCTGTCCGTGTTCTTCCACCCAAAGGTATGCCCCTTCGCGGTTGACGCGGTACTTAATGTCATACATGGGTGTTTTTTTGGAAGCTTTTTTGACGGCGGACAAGTACTGCCCGCGATCGTCCGGATGGATGAGGGCGGCATAATCTTCCATTTTCATTTCGGAAGCGGCGATCCCGGTGATCTTCGCGAATTGTTCACTGGCAAACCATCCGTCCAACTCGTCGTTGTAGAACAACAGACCCTGGTTCATCAGTTTGATCGTCGAAATATAGCGGAGCCGCAGCAATTCTGAAGTGGACTTCAGTTCATCCAACTCTTTTTCCATTTCGAAAAAATCGTAATCGGTTAGATTTTGCGTGATTTTGATCTTGGTTTTGAACTGAACGGCCAACAAAAGCGTCACGAAAAACAAAGCATATCCGTACCATTCAAGAAAAACCGCATCCGCGACGTAACGACCGACAAACTCCGGGAAAAACCGAAAAACGGCATAAATTCCGCCGACCAAGAGGTAAAGGATCCATTTCCAAAGGCGGATTTTCTTATACAAAAGCGTGCTGCCGAGAATCAAGGCGAATCCGACGGCAAGACAAATATAGGTGAACATTTCGTTCATATGGAAAACGCCCCTTTCCCAAAGGCCTTCAGTCCTTGATGTTGGTGGTGATGTACATGACCGGGTAAAAGTAAGTCAAGAAAATGCCGAGAAACACGAAATTGTACATCACCGTGACATATCGTTCCCCGGTGACGTAAGTGAATCCGAGAATCAACCCGAAAATCAGCGCCCACACCAACGTGAGACCGTTGTTGATGACTTTGAAAAGGGCAGATTGCGAATAATCGGTTCGATAATCGAACTGGTGAAAGTTGTGGACGATCGGCCGATTGACGATCCAGGAAACGAAAAACACCAAAGCCAAGATTCCGAGAACCACGTCGTCGCGATACATATGGTTGAAGGCGGGGGAGAAAATCGACAACAGCAGGATGCCAATCCCGGTAGCGTTCAAAAACCACTCAAACCATCCGATTTTCCGAAAGATCCGGAATTTCACCAATGTCAGCACGAGCGTCAAGCCTTCGGCGAACGGGGCGAGCCAAATCATCGGATAGAAGTTGGAGAGCAACGCCATCGCACTCCACACCAAGAGGTGAGCGAAGAGGAACTTGACCCCAAGAAAATAGATTTTCCCTTTGGGTTGGTAGGAGTTGTCGTACTCGTGGTAATCATCCAAACCGAAAGCGTTGATGGCGGCGTACAAATCTTCTTCTTTGCCTTTGTATTTGAAACCCCCGCTTTTCAACACTTCATCGAAGGTCGCTTTTTTCATCAAAAGATTGGAAAGCTTGTCGTTGGTGGAATAAATGGTCAGATCGGGAGCCGCATACTCGCCTCGATGCAAGGTAATGTTTTTCCCTTTGGTACGAATGAAATAGTGGCTCTTCCCAATGTGGAAATTTATATGGTTTTCAGTGGGCCCCAACGGTTTTTTTCCGTAATTGTGACGCATCATCATCATGATTTCGTCGTTGGTCAAATAAAAGAAGGCATCATCGTCTTCCCCGTAGTACAAACGTTCCTCAATGGCATCTCCGTCGATGATGCCGGCGTGAAATTGACCGAAGAGTCCGGCTTCCGGACGGAGCCACTCACCGATCAGCCAAAGATTGTCAAATACTTGGATGTGTTCTCCGGCTTCGATGGCAATCTGTTCGTTGATCGAAAGCCCTTTTCTTACTTCGGGAACCGCCAACATCGAATAGAAAGGCCGCGGTTTTCCCAAAGCGGTTCCGACGATCATCTTCCCGAGTTTCGGAAAGGCCTCGATGGCCCGATCCAACACCCTCTGCACCGAAACTTCGGATCCTTCGTCATACACGACATCCAAAGAAATGGTCCCGTTTTTGGCTCCGCAGGAATCCGGATCGAAAGCCTTATATTGGAAAAGCCTGGTGACTTTCACCGGGTCTTCCGGTCGGTTTTTGAATTGATAAACCAATTCGGAAATACCCGCGGAAGCGGGCTTCTGGCTCAAGGCAACATATAAGCTCTGAATCCGTTTTTTCCCTTCCAAATTGGGGTAATACCGTAGAATTTCCGCCAACTCGGCGGGACGATCGGGAAAGAACCGGCTGTAGAATTCCTTGGGGTTGCCGGCAACGACATAATATTTGGCGGAAATCTCCTTGTTGGCGGAATCGACCGCAAACAGGATTTTTCCGTTGGAATCGGAAACGTACCGGGCAATCTTCCGGTTTTGAACGAATTTGGGATTGATCAGAGCGATTTTGGCCAACAGCATTTTCATGATCTCGACTTCGCTCGGAAATGCATACGCGAATCCGTGGTAAAGCCCGATGAAGAAGTTCATAAAAAAATTATAACAATTCACTTCGGCCAAATCCAACCCGCTGACCGCGTCGAACAACCCAAACTCCTCGATGAGCGCGGTATCGCTGAAGTACTTTCCCAAAACCTGTTTGAGACTGTAATCGCCCCATTCGATCATCAGGGAAGTCAAAGTGTAGTCTTGGTTATGCAACATGTATTCCTGTTGTTCCACGAAATTGCGGTATAGGCGGTCCATATCTTGGAAGAACCGGTGGATTTGATCCCGTTGTTTGGGATAGTGACGCACCAAATATACTTTGAACTGGTCGGGAGTCATCATCCGAGAAGCGACCGCCCCGTCGAGGCCGATGACGGCATCGGAGGGACACGGGAGCGCCTTGATTTCGCTTTCCATCCCGATCTGTTCCAAATAACGGCACAAAAGCGCCCCTTTTCCCAAGCCGGAGACGGCTCCTGAGGGACGGCGTTTGAAAACATATTTTTGATTCTCCGCATCCGTGATGTCCTCGACGTCTTTTTTGACGTTGAGTGCCCCTGCGTCGTGAAGTACGGCGACCTTCCGCATTTTGCGGGCCAAAAACAGGGCCGCGGACAAGGAACCGATATCGTTTCCGACAATCAGAACGTCATATTGTTCCATCCACGGCACCTCTTTTCGCGGGATTGCTAACCCAAATTATACCATACACCCTCGGAAAATACCATCCGGGGAAAAAGAAAAGTGCTTTCGCACTTTATTTGATTTTGAGGTATTTTTCGAAATACAGATTGAGTGTTTCTTTCGAAACATTATAGTCGATTTGCCGGTTGATCGTCACGCTCACAAATCCGGTTTCCTCGGAAATAACGATGGTCAAGGCGTCCGACTGTTCGCTGATCCCGATTGCTGCCCGATGTCGGGTGCCGAACTTCAGGGGGAGATCGGTCCGTTCGGTCGAAGGGTAATAAGCTTTGGCGCAGACGATGGTATTATCGCGAATGATGACGGCGCCGTCGTGAAGTGGGGTGGTGGGAACGAAGATCGTGGCCAGCAGTTCGCTGGACACCGGGGCATCGATGACGACGGCTTTGTTCACATAGCCCGATAGTTTGATGTCTCGTTCAATGGTAATCAACGCGCCGATCTTGCGATTGGCGAGAAATTCCACCGCGGTCGACAGTTTGGCAACCAAATCGTTGTTGGTTTTCGCTCCGCGTTGCCCTTTTTTTCGGGAAAGTCCCATCCTTTTGATGAGTGCGACGATTTCGTTGATGAACATCATGATCGAAACGTAAACAAGGGGAATGTAGGCGATGATGCGCGCCGCCATCGCCTCGTTTTGGGCCATGGGATCCGAAAGGAGGAAATAGGTCGCCCCCACGAACAACATCAGGTGAAGGATTTTGAACAAACGGATGTTTTTATGACTGACCTTGGTCCGAAGGACCAGTAGAAAGATAGCAAACAGATAGGCCGTCAGCAGCAGAAAATCAAAATTACCCATACGTTGTCCTCCTTCTCCCCAAAACTGACCGAACCATCACGGGAACATCGGCAAATCTTGCTTTTATTTTACGTTATTTTCGTCGGTAAGGGAAGATTTTTCCGGGTTTTGCCCGGTTTTTTTGTCGGTTTTCTTAAAAACATACTCCAAAGCAAAGTAGGCGATGGGAATCAACAGCGCGGAAGCCAAGAAGGGGGCGATGATCGTCGTCCAGCGATGGGCGTCGTAATCGACGCGGAACCAGTTGATGATCATTTCATCGAAAGCCCAAGTCAGGAAGTTACTGACAAGGAGCCGGGCCACAAACACACCCATGACAAAGGAAAACTGAGTCCCCGATTTGCGCGTTGGTTTGAAGGTGAAAATGACGTTTGCAAAATAAGAAAACACCGAAGCGACGATGAAAGCCACCGTATTGGAGAGAAAGGCCCCCAAATTGGTTGCGGTGTTCCCTTCTAAATTCAAAAAACGGAAAGTCAGGGTGATCGTTCGGAACCCCGCCACGTTGTAACATAGCCAGTAAACGGCAAGATGGATCCCGGTGTTGACAACGCCGATGATTCCGAAACTCAAGAATTTTCGGGTCAAAAACTTGGTTTTGACAAATTTCCAAAGGTTTTTCATCTCAGATGTCTTCCGAGGCTTCCTCGACGAGATAAATCGGCCGATCCAACGCTTGCCTGCGGACCGAATATAAGAGATAGAAAACACCATATAAGCATACATCCAGGATGAGGAACATCACGTTCAATTCCAAAGCGAGCAGGAAAACGGAAAGAGAGAACACATCGACCGCGAAAAGCGCGATGTTCCCCGCCAACAGCGCCAGCCCGAGCCAAAACGCCAGCCATGGCAGCACCATGAGGATGGTGGAAAATTGGTTCATGCCGTTGAACCCGTATTTGAACAAGGACTTGAAACTCCAGCTGCTCTTTCCGATCCGGCGGGGAATAAAGTCATATTCCAGACATTTCTTCTTGAATCCGACCCATGAAAACAGCCCTTTCATGAAGCGGAGGTTGTCTTTCAACGATAAAATCGCCTCGACCACCTGACGGTCGATCAATTGGAAATCTTTGGCGCCGTTTTCCAACGGTCGGTCGGTGTATCGATTGTACATTTTGTAATACAAGTTGGCAAAAACGGTCCGCAGTTTCGGTTCGCCCTTCCGGGTCCGACCTTTGGTATAAACGATTTTGTAGCCTTCTTCGTAATATTGGATCATCTCCGGAATCAACGAAGGGGGTTGCTGAAGGTCGCAGTCGATCAAGATCACCGCGTCGCTGCCTTTCGCAAAGGAAAGCCCGGCGTGCATCGCCGACTCTTTTCCGAAATTGCGGGAAAAACTCAAAAATTTGACCCGCGGATCTTCCGCTGCCAGTTTCTTGATTTCTCCGATCGTATTATCACGGGATCCGTCGTTGACGAAGAGAAATTGGAACTCGTAGCCCGGGGCCTTCAGATATTGGGACGTTTCTTCATAAAACGGCCGGATGTTCTTTTCTTCGTTATAAGACGGGATGATGATTGTCAGTTTCTTCGTCATGAACGATTACCTCCGATTCTTGGATGGGTTGTTCTTCTTTTTTACGACGCGGAAGGAAGTGAACCGCGGAAAAAATTCCTACATACAGGGCTGCCGCTCCCAAAGAAATCCAAGCCCCCGTTTTCAGCCCTTTGGGGATAAAACGCATCGTGATCGCGATTTCGTTGGTGCCGTGAGGAATGACAATCCCGATGAATCCCCCCGAAACACTCAAAACTTCATATTGGATCTCGGAAGTAATCACCCATTCTTCGGAATAGGTGACGGGGATCATCACGATTTGGTCATAGGCAGAATCGCTGGTTCGCGTATAGGAAAGCCGGATTCGCCCTTTTTCGATCGTCAACTGTTCGTTCTCCGACAGCGGCGAGTCGGCCTTGCTGTCGAAATAACTGAGATCGTCGGTGAAAACCGTCGCCCGCAAATCGAATTCGTCCACCTGATCCATTTCGAAGGTTTTAAGGATGTACAGCCGGACCGGCTTGGTCTGGTAGTAACAATTCCCGGAAATGAAGGGGTATTGATGGTCTTCCGCATCGCTCAGGAAGGCGCGATCCAGTTGTTTGGTAAATGAAAGGAACATCATCCCGGCATTGCTTGAGGCATTCGCCGGCAGATCGAAAACCAGATAGGAAGCCCCGTTGATGGCGCGTTCCTTTCGATATTCGATTTTCCTAACGGTCGAGAAGTAATCATTTTTTTCGAAATAGAAATATTCCGGCGTCCCCCAAAACTGCGGGCATTTGACATCCATCGTCGCGGTTCCGAGGACGGTTATCTCACAAGATTCCCTACCACGGTTGGACGTTTCCATAAACACTTCGGCGTTTTTGTAGGCATTGTTGGCGGAGAACTGAAACCAAACGCCTCCGGAATCATACCCCAAAGACAAATCGGCGGCCGAATAGCGGAAGAATTCTCTGACCGTGTCATCTTTGACCCCCGCGGTTTCCACCAGTTCGGGAGTCCCGGTTTCGGAAGAAGCATAGATGGTCTTGTTGCTCAAAGAAGAGGAGTTGATGTATTGACCGTGGGCCAAGTTGGGAAGAACAAAACCCTCTGCATCCAAGTCAAGCAGAACGTTGTCGATCAGTTTTTGTTGGGAAAGGTATTGGCTGGTCGTCGCCGGAGTGCCCTCGATGTCAAAACGGACATACCCCAGATACGATTCGTAGACTTGGAATGGTTCCGCTTGAGCAATTTCGTATAACCGGTAAATTCCCTCTTCGGCGATCAGCGTGTAATATTCTTCGGGAAGATTGTATTCATAGGTGGCGTTGACCAACATGTATTTATACCCGAGCATGTGGTCCAGATAGATATTGTAAGCCATCATCGAGTATTTTTCTTGATACTCGTCGCGATCGAAGAGGATGGCGGAAATGCGGTTGGTTTCCGCATCGCTCCAAGAATGGAAGATCTTTTGGGTATTGGTCCAAAACGTGGTCATGCGGTTGAAATTTTCCGGGAGAACGTTGAACCGGGTCACATCGACATAGACTCGGTAGAATTCGTCTTGTTCCAAGTGCTCGTTTAAGAAAACGTTGACCGACTCCATATCGTCGAAATAATCGATTCGGTTGACCAATGCGTAGGAAACGGCATAGATGTAGCCGATGCCGGTCACAAATTCAATGACAAAGATCCACAAAACCCATTTGAGTCGTTTGAACCAACCGAAAACCAAGATCAAGATGAGGTATAATCCCGCCGCACCCAAGAAGTAGGCTTCCACGGTTAGGGCGTCTTTGCCCCGCCCGAGGCTCCCGGCTTCGATCCTTCCGATATAGTAATAGAGGACATAACCGACAACGGCCATGAAGACAACGATGGGGATGGTCAACCATTTCATTTTGATTCCTTGGAATCCTTTTTGGTCAATCACATGCGCCAAAATCAGGATCTCCACCAAGGGAAGCATGTCGATCCAGCGGGTATATGGTACATCCACGATATATTGGGTCCCCGACAGAATATATGAGAAGAAGGGGAAGAACATCATAACTAAAGATGCGACAATGACGCCTTTATAGATCCAACTGATTTTGTCTTTCATGAAAAAGACATAGGACATCAATGTCAAACCGACCACGGTAATATACAGAGAGACGTGTTCATATCGGTAATCATCCAAAAACCCCACAAAACCCGCCGCCCGCTGTTCGGTAAACGTTTTGGCGAGGATGCGGATGTAAATTTCCGGTTTAAACAGCTCGAGTTCCCAAGAACCGATGTTAACGATCCATCCGTTGAAGTCTCCGGTTCCGCGGTAAGTGTCTTCCAAAATGAATTGGACCGTCGGAAGAAAATAGACGGCGGACATGGCCACCCCTAAGAGGATTAGTCCCAAAAAGCCCATTCCGTCCACAAGAAATTTCCCGAATCGGAACGGCGTTTTTTTCAGAGATTCGACGATGTAAATGCCCGCCATGAAGGCCAAAACCATAAACGCCGAATAGAAATTATACAACACCAATGCGAAGACGAAAAGCGGAACCACCCAGGCTTTTTTGTTTTGAAACCAATGAATGACGACCAAGGACATGGGCAAATAGAATACCATCGAGTAGAACGAAGGAAACGCCGTGAAACAAGCCATCCCGCCGCTGACCATGTAGATGACCGACATCCAAAAGATCGTGCGGTTTTTATACCCCGAAAGATGCAGGAAATACGCCAAAATCATGACCCCGGCAAATAGTTTCAGCATTTCGGTCGAAGAAAAAGCTACCGCAAACGGCATAATGTAACTCAATAGGAATGCAATCAGCGTGAAACCGTCTATCGCGACATAATATGCATCGGAGAAGAAGGAAGCTCCGAAATAATTACTCAAATTGAACCACGATAACGTTCCGTTCTTAATCTGGTTAAAAAAATTGTTGACGATGGGATAGTATTGACACACATCATCGGATCCGCCGTTGAAAAAACCATTGGAGAAAATGATAATGGTGATTTGAACCAAGAACAGAACGCTGAACGCAAACAAGGCCAGAACCCGGAAGGTTTTCTTTTTATCCGAAAAGACCTCTTCCGTCCAATTGAGAAATCGTGTTTTTGCCTGATGTAATTTTTCTTTGGAAAGCCAACTGAAAAGTCTCATATCGTAATCCTCTCCAAGGGTAAAATAGCGTATCAATTATATCACACTTTATTGCCGATAAAAAGACTTTTTCTTTTTCGGTCCGGGGAATTCGATTGTCGTATTCTATTGTGGAAACCCAAGCCCGGATGATGTAAAATAGTATCTTGAGGTGTTATTGTGGAAAAAGCCATAATCGTTGGGTTACAGTTACCGGAATCGCATGATTTCGAATATATGATGCAAGAACTTCACAGTCTGTGCGAAGCCTGCGACGTCGAAGTCGTCGGAACCATCGTTCAATCGTTGGATAAACCAACTTCTGCGACCTATATCGGGACCGGAAAAGCCGAGGAAGTTAAAGAAGCCGTTATCGCTATGGAAGCGAAAATGGTTATTTTTGACGATGAGTTGTCTCCAACCCATATCCGCAACCTAGAAAAGATCATCGAAGCCAAAGTCATTGACCGCACCATCCTCATTTTGGACATCTTTGCCCGCCGGGCTCGGACTCGCGAGGCCATGCTGCAGGTGGAAATTGCTCAATGCGAGTACATGCTTCCCAGAATCATCGGGCTGAACCGTTCTTTTTCCAGACAAAGTGGCGGTACCGGCTCCAAAGGGCCCGGTGAAAAGCAGTTGGAATTGGATCGCCGAGTCCTCAAAGATCGAATTTTCCGCTTGAAAGAAGAATTGAAAGACTTGGTATCCATCCGCCGGACACAACGGGAAAAACGCAAAAAAGGAGATGCCTTGACGGTAGCGATCGCGGGATACACCAACTCGGGAAAATCGACGCTTTTGAACAAGATGTTGGAATTCTCGGTGGAAAATTCGGAGAAATACGTTTTTGAAAAGAACATGCTGTTCGCAACTCTGGAGACCGCGACCCGGGCGATTCTTTTAAAAAACAATCACCGGTTCTTGATGACCGACACCGTCGGTTTCATTTCCAAACTTCCCCATCACCTGATCGAAGCATTCAAATCGACATTGGAGGAAATCAAGGAGTCCAGTTTGATCGTCCACGTCGTAGATGCTTCGAACCCCGAACACGACAAACAGATCGAAGTGGTGGAAAATGTTCTTCGAAGCCTTGAAGTTGTCGACGTTCCCGTTCTCTATGTTTTCAACAAAGTCGATCTGTGTTCCGCCCCGGTCACTTCCGAACGCCATCCGCTTCTGTCAATATCCGCACTGACCGGACAAGGAATGCCGGAATTGGTCAAAAAAATCGATGAAATGCTCTATTCCCATTTGCATCGCGTCAAACTTCTGCTTCCCTATGACAAAGGCCAAATCTTCAGTTTCCTTAAAGAAAAGGCCAACGTTTTTTCCTCGGAATATGGAAACGACGGGGTCTTGGTCGATGTGGAATTGAACGATTACCATTTCAATTTGTACCGGCAATACGTTAAATAAGCCCTTTTGATTAACAATCGGCTTTCCGTTTTTGTTGCAAAAAGCGATCGTCTTCGAGAAGAAGAGACGATCGCTTGTTTTATTCATGCCCGATTGTCAAACCGTCAAAATAGTCATTGATGATGCGTTCCAATTCGACGGCGGTTTTTGCTCGATTGATTTGGTCTTTGATATGGCTCGCGTTCCGCAAGCCTTTAACATACCACGAGGCGTGGGTCCGCATTTCCAAAACGGCCACTTTTTCGCATTTGACACGAACCAATTGATGAAAATGTTCCAAAATCTGGAACCGTTTTTCCTCCAAAGGGATTTGCGGCTCATAAGTTCCGGTTTCCAGATAGTCTACTGTTTGTTTAACCAACCACGGGTTCCCCAGCAAGCCCCTTCCGATCATCACGGCGTCGCACCCCGTTTCCGTCAACATTCGTCGGGCATCTTCGGGCGTGTTCACGTCGCCGTTGCCGATGACGGGAATGGCCAGGTTTTTTTTGACCTCTCGGATGATGTTCCAATCAGCTTTCCCGGAATACATTTGCGATCTGGTCCGTCCGTGAACGGCCACCGCGCTCGCGCCGGCTTTCTCGATCAGACGGGCAATTTCAACGGCATTGACATGATCGTGATCCCAACCGCTGCGGATTTTAACAGTGACAGGTTTGCGAACCGAACGGACAATCATTTCGACGATTTGGAAAACCTTTTCGGGAAATTGCATCAGTTTGGATCCGGCGTCGTTTTTGATGACCTTGTTGACGGGACATCCCATGTTGATGTCGATGATATCGGCTAAGGTATTCTGGTCAATCCACCGTGCGGCCTCCACCATGGAATCAATATCCCCGCCAAACACCTGAAGGGATACGGGTTTTTCCAGAGGATCAACGACAAGCAAGTCGAGGGTTTTCTTGTTTTTATAATCTAGACCTTTATCGGATACCATCTCCGAATAGAGGAGCCCCGCGCCGAATCGTTTGGCAATCAAACGAAAAGCCTGATTCGTGACTCCCGCCATCGGGGCGACGACCACCTGATTGGAAATTTCGATCTCCCGGATATTCCATTTCATTTTACCCACCCGCATTCCATAATGATTATACAATAATCCCGCTGCCGAAACAAATGAAAAGCAGAATCATCAAGGATATGATATAATAATATCGGAGCGTGAGTAAAAATGAACGACTATTTGGTTAAGGCATATGCATTCGATGGAATGGCTCGGATTTATGCGGCGAAAACAACAAATTTGGTGAATGAAGCCCGTAAGATCCATGGTACTTGGCCGGCCGCAACCGCCGCTCTGGGTAGGGTATTAACCGGTAGCGTGATCATGGGAGCGATGTACAAAGGCGACATCGCCTTGACCATTCGTATTGACGGAGGCGGACCGATCGGCGGAATCGTGGTCACCACCAACGCCAACGGAGAGGTTCGCGGATATGTCGGAAACCCCGAAGTCCACGCTTCGACCAACGAAGACAAACTGGCGGTCGGATATGTCGTGGGCAAGGATGGCTTCATGCACGTGACAAAGGATCTGAAAGTCCGGGATATCTTCACCAGCAGTTCGGCTCTGCAGACGGGAGAAATCGGAGACGATTTCGCTTATTACTTTGTCATCAGCGAACAAATTCCCTCTTCTGTTGGGCTGGGTGTATTGGTCAAAGAAGACAACAGCGTTATGGCGTCCGGCGGTTTTATCCTCCAATTGCTCCCGGGAGCCCAGAAAAAAACGGATTTGGTGGACCAGATCGAAGCCAATATTAAGGCTCTGCTCCCGGTAAGCGAAATGATAAAAAGAGAGTATTCTCCGGAACGAATAATCGAAGAAATCACAAAAGGGAATCACCAAATCGTGGAAACCCTCCCTCTAAAATGGGCATGTGACTGCGATAAAGATCGGTTCGCGAGGGGCCTTCTATCCCTCGGGGTAAAGGAATTGGAAGAAATGGTCAATGAGAACAAAACTATTGAAACCGAGTGTCATTTTTGTCGAAAAAAATACCAATTCGAGCCAAATGAGATCCAAAAAATCTATGAGGCCGCTAAGGTAAATATAAAAGACGTGTAAATGCCTTCTTTTGGGCATTTTTAACTACATGACAAATACAGATATAATTTAAAAATCAAATAGCGGAGCAAGTTCCGTTGGATAAAAAATATTGTTAAAATTTTATCATCACCGAAGAAAGTAGCTCAAAATTCAGAGGTCTAGGTGATAATTCTTGATCAAATTGTGTTGAAAGCACAATTTGGTTCTTTTTTTTACCATTTCAAAATTTTTTTGACTATTTGATGGCTAAATATAGCCACTTCTATTTTTCTACAAAAATTGTCGTTTTCTTGAATTATTGGACGATTTTATCTACTTTCCCAAAGAAAAATCCCCTCCTTCAGAGAGGGGATTAATCAATTCGTATCGGTTTCACATCATCTTGATATACTTATGAATTTCCCATTCGGTGATTTGGGTCCGGAATTCATCCCATTCACGTTCCTTGTGTTGAATGAATTTTTCGAAGATGTGGGGGCCAAGAGCCTCTTTCACCACTTCGTCCTCTTTCAAAGCCAGAACGGCTTCGCGAAGGTTGCTTGGAAGATTTTTGACCCCAAGAGAAGTTCTCTCTTCGGGAGTCAACGCAAACAGGTTTTCGTTGATGGGGCCGATAAGCGGAAGCTTGTTTTCAATTCCGTCCAGCCCGGAAGCCAAAATGACCGCCATTCCTAAATACGGATTACAAGCGCAGTCAACACTGCGGATTTCCGTACGCGTTGTCCGACCCCGCGTTGCAGGAATACGGACCATCACCGAACGATTGTGTTCGGACCAAGAGACGTAACAAGGCGCTTCATATCCGGGAACCAACCGTTTAAAGGAATTCACACAAGGGTTGGTAATTGCACAAAACCCTTGCGCATGGGTCAAAATCCCGGTTAGCCATTGGCGACAGACAAACGACAATCCCATCGGATCCTTCGGGTCATAAAATGCATTTTTGCCCTCAAGATCAGCGAGTGAACAGTTGGTGTGCATCCCCGATCCATTGATGCCTCCGACGGGTTTTGGCATGAACGTCGCGTGCAATCCGTGCCGTCGGGCGATATTCTTGACGACCAATTTGAATTTTTGGACGTTGTCGCACGCTTCAACAATATTGGAAAACTGGAAGTTGATTTCGTTTTGTCCCGGAGCCACTTCATGATGTGAGGCTTCAATAGTAAACCCTATTCTTTCAAGCTCCAAAACAATGTCCCGTCGGCAGTCTCCGGCACCGTCGATCGGCGACAGATCGAAATAGCTTCCGTTGTCGGCGAAATTAAGTATGGGTTCTCCGTTCTCGTCGGTTTTGAACAGGAAAAACTCCGGTTCGAATCCGATGTTCAGGGTGGAGAAACCCAGTTTCTCCATACGAGAGGCTACCCGCTTTAAGTTTGACCGAGGGTCTCCGACGAAAGGAATTCCGTCGGGAGTGTACACATCGCAAATCAAACAAGCGACTTTCCCATAAGTTGTTTCTTCCCAGTTGAGGATCTGCCAGGTGGCCAAGTCCGGTTTGAGATACATATCGGCTTCGAGAATCCGGACGAATCCTTCGACCGATGAACCGTCGAACATCACTTTCCCATCGAGTGCCGTTTCAAGTCGACCCACGGGAATTTCGACGCTTTTAATGGTTCCGTTGATGTCGGTGAACATCAAACGGATGTAGCGGACGTTCTCTTCTTTCGCGATGCGAAGAATTTCCTCTTTGACAAATTTTCCCATATTCAATTTTCCTCACAAAACTCTCCGACCATGCCACGCACTCGGAAAAGCGTTGTGACCTTTCTTCCCCTCGGGCACCGTTGCCCGGTTTTTATACAGACCATTATAGTCATGACGCAAAGAGAATGCAATGCCTATTGCGGAAATTCGCCCATTATTTTGGAACAAGCGTCCTGCTTTGTCAGATGGTGATCCATTGCGGTCTTCAAAATCAGTCGATGAGCTTCTTCTTCGGACATTCCGCGCTCCATCAGCGCTTTTTTACATTTCTGCATCATTTTTTCGGACTCGACTTTGGTTTTGGTTTGTCGAAGCGATTGGTTCATTTTTCTTAGTTCCTGAGAAAACTTAAGAACCATGCGCAGGGTCGGGGCCAATTCTGAATCCAACCGGTTTTCTTCGACTAATACAAAATAGGGATGGTCCAGCAAAAGCCGGACCGCCCCGATTCCGATGGTAGA
Source organism: Bacillota bacterium (assembly GCA_022710895.1). Classification (GTDB taxonomy): domain Bacteria; phylum Bacillota_I; class Bacilli_A; order Izemoplasmatales; family Hujiaoplasmataceae; genus JAKLGB01. Next base: position 12,841 of record JAKLGB010000004.1, on the reverse strand, counting down.
AGAGATATAGATGACGGGAATCGTTTTGTTCAACACCAGGCGTTCGATGAAGGGAATAAGCCCGGAAAGTCGATAGGAAGCATGAAAGATCACCAAATCATAGTGGGCAAGGTTTTCTTGAGAGATGGGATTCTTGACGATGTCGTAGGTGTAATGCCCCTCGGATAAGACTCTTCCGATACGAAGGGAAGAAAGCCCGTCTTCCGAACATGCCAAGATGCGTTCCATGATCAGTAGGGAAGCGGGTGGTCATCCGTGAGTCGTTTCACGGCTTGACGGATTTCATCCAGCGCTGCTTCGTCTTCGGGATGCGACAAAGCTTTGTCAATCCAACGGGCAACCAACCGGAAATCATCGGCCATAAAACCCCGCGTAGTCATTGCCGGGGTTCCGAGGCGGATTCCGCTGGCGATGAAGGGCTTTTGCGTGTCATAAGGAATGGTGTTTTTATTGCAGGTGATGTTAACGCGATCTAGGAGGTTTTCGGCTTTCTTTCCGGTCAACCCGGTTTTTGACAATACGTCAAGCAATAGCAGGTGATTATCGGTTCCCCCGCTGACGACGTGATATCCCATTTTCAAAAATTCATCCGCAAACGCTTTAGAGTTGTCGATGACCCGTTTTTGATATTCCTTGAATTCCGGCTTCAGAGCTTCGGAGAAAGCCACCGCTTTAGCTGCGATCACGTGCATCAAAGGCCCGCCCTGGATTCCTGGGAAAACGACTTTATCCAGTCTTTCAGCGATTTCCTGGTGATTGGTCATGACAATTCCTCCCCGAGGCCCGCGCAAGGTTTTGTGCGTCGTCGAGGTCACGATGTCGGCATAATCGCAAGGGTTGGGATGAAGTCCTGCCGCCACAAGTCCGGCGATGTGGGCCATGTCAACCATCAACAAAGCCCCCACCGAATCGGCAATCTGACGGAAACGCGGAAAATCCAGAATCCGTGGATACGCGGAAGCTCCCGCCACAATCAACCGGGGTCTGAATTCGAGAGCGTCGGCCTGCAATTGATCATAATCAATGGTTTCCGTAGTCTTCGAAACGAAATACGGCCGGAATTCATAGTCGATGCCGGAAAAATTGAGAGGATGTCCGTGCGTCAAATGTCCGCCTTGATCCAGTGCCAGACCCATCACGCGGTCTTTGGCGTTCAAGACCGCACGATATGCCCCCATATTGGCCTGCGATCCCGAATGGGCTTGAACGTTGACAAATTGGACGTTGAACAGTTTTTTCAGTCGCTCCCGGGCAAGTTCCTCCGCTTGATCGACGAATTCGCATCCGCCGTAGTAACGCTTTTTGGGATATCCTTCCGCATACTTGTTCGTCAAAACGCTTCCCTGGGCTTCCAAAACCGCCGGGGAAACAAAGTTTTCCGAGGCGATCAGTTCAATATGCGATTTTTGACGATCCAGTTCGGCTTGAATGACGACTGCCATTTCGCGGTCAACTTGGTTTAAAACACTCATGTTTATTCACCCTTTCTCTCTAAGTAGACGCCGGGTTGTTCCCCGGCCATGTTCACAAGGATTTTTTCATCTTTGGCCGTGGGAATATTCTTTCCCACGTAATCCGCCCGGATCGGAAGTTCCCGATGCCCGCGGTCGACCAAAACCGCCAACTGGATTTTCTTGGGGCGTCCTAGATCCACCAATGCGTCCATAGCTGCCCGGACGGTTCTTCCGGTAAAAAGTACATCGTCGACCAAGATACAGGTTTTTTCGGTTAGATCGATGTTCGGGAGCGGAGCTTGTGCCCGCTTATCGTCATCACGGTGCATCGAAATGTCCAACGGAACGACAAGAACCTCCACATCCGTATATTTTTGGATGTTTTCTTTGATCGACTCGGCGATCGG
>JAKLGB010000004.1:0-10881 GCA_022710895.1 Bacillota bacterium | reverse complement strand
TAGTCCTTTTTTTAAGATGCCAATCAGAACGATCTCCCGCAAATCCTCGTTCTTTTCGATGATTTCATGGGTCATCCGTCGCAGGGTCTTCCAAACGGTTTCCTGATCAAAAAGGCAATGCATGGGTTTCCTCCTTCTTAAAGTCCGCGAGGTTCTTTCGGCTTTTTAAAATTTTCCAGTGTCAGAACCGTCATCGCGAGGACCACGATGATCCCTCCGGCGATTTGCAAGGGGTCAATGGCTTGATGCCCGATGATGCCGTTGGCTACGATGGTGACGATTGGAATGAAATTCAATAACAGATTGGGAAGCATCACGCCCAGAACGCGGACGGAGTGGATGAATAAATAATAACATACTCCCGAGCAAATGACGCCCAGAAAAAGCAGATTACCCCAATCCTGGGCCTGAAAAGTGGCGAAATCCGGAAACGGGGCTACCAAAAGCGTGGGAATAAACAAGGCAAGGGTTATGAACGATTGAATCGCGGTTACTTTCAGACTACTGTATTTTTGTGTGACTTTCTTCGTCATCAGTGAATAAACCGTCCAGAACACGATGGACAGCAACATCAAAGCATATCCGAGCCATTCCTTCCCTTCGGCTCCTGTCCGCAAGTCCGGAAATAACACCAAAACGACGCCTAAAATGGATACGATGATCAAGAGTGTCTCTTTGAAGGTCACACGTTCGCGGAAAATCAACAAGTTACCGAGAATCATGGACATAGGCGTCAGCGCGGTGATGATGGACGCCGCTGCGGCAGGAATCATCGTCAAAGCCGTGTTCTCTAAAATCGAGTAGAGGAAAATTCCCAGAAATCCGGCCAGGAAAAACGTCAAAAAATCGGCTTTTGATACCCGCATGTCCACGCGTCGGACGACGACGATGATGCCCACGAACAGGGCGGCAAGGATATAGCGGAAGAACCCCAAGATCAATGGGTCGATCCGCACCAACATTTGCGAGGCGCTGATAAAGGACACGCCCCAAAATAAAACGGCGGAAAAGACGGCAAGCAATCCCAACGCTTTTTTCATAATAACAACTTCTTTCTTGACCGATGGTCAAGCCTTTCTTCCTACCGCATCCGCCAAACGGACGAATGCGGGGATGTCCAAGGCTTCAGCCCGGACATCCAGATTCAACTGACATTCCGTAAGCAAATTTTCGATTTCCGCTCTGGACCAAGCCGGGTAGGCTTGGCGCAGATTGTTCATCAAGGTCTTCCGCCGTTGGGCGAAACAATGGTGGACCAAGGCGAAAAATCCCGGTTCGTCTTTGGGTTTTCCAAAAGGAGGATCCCCCACCAACAACTCGACGACCGCGGAATCGACATTGGGTTTGGGGACAAAAACCGTTCGGGGAACCCCGAACAAGATTCGGGTCCGCGCCCGATAATTGATGACGACGCTCAAGGCATTATAGTCTTTGGAATCCGGTTTGGAAGCGATCCGCTGCGCCACCTCCGCTTGGACCATGATCACGATTTTTTGGATACGATGAGATGTCTCCAAAAATCGCATCAAGATGGGCGTGGTGATATAGTAGGGAAGATTCGCAACCACGATCACTTCGTTCGCTCCGGGGAGATGGGTTTCAATGTCGTGATCGATATCGGCATCGAGGATGTCTTTGTGAAGAAGCACGAATCGCTCGCGATCCGGAAGGTTTTCCCGCAGAATCGGCAACAGTTCCGCATCGATTTCATAAGCCAGGACGCGTCGGGCTTTCGCCAACAGTTTTTCCGTCAACGCACCCAGACCGGGTCCGATTTCGATGACGTCGGTGGCCGAAGTGATTCCGGCCGCTGCGACAATCTTATCAAGGAAATTCAAATCGACCAAAAAATTTTGGCCCAAATGCTTCTTGATGCGGAAGCCTTCTGCGGCCAAAATGTCACGGGTTGCATGCATGGATCCGATGTTCTTTTTCATGAAATCACCTCGATGATGCGGGAAAGAGGTATTTCGAGCATGTTCACGGTTTTCCAAAACGTCTTGCCGTTGCACCAAGGGATTCTCAGCGATTCACAGGCTTTTTGCCGTCGATCGGCGGCACCGTTTCGGTTCATCAATCCCAACTCCGCCAAAGCGGCGAAGGGAACGGTTTCTTTGGGCGTCTTTGTGGTTTGAAACCAGTGATCCAGCGCTTCGCGGATATCGGTTTCGGAGGCGTGCTCCACACCGACTTTACGGCCGTTTTTGGAGATGGCATCTTTCTTGTTCAGGAAGGCGATCCCCGCTCCCGGGACCCGCTCCAAAATCTTCTGCGTGATCCGCTTTCCGGGATGGTCGGGGTCCAAAAACAGAATGACACCGCGGTTCCGGTGGGCTTGTTCGATCAGTTCCATCGTCGCCTCCAAAATCTCGCTTCCGTTGGTGACGAGACAATCGATGCCGGGATAGATGCTTTGCAGTTTTTGCCGGTCGTGAAGACCTTCAACGACCACGATTTGCGTCCACATGCTTTCCGCTGCCCCGTCCCGATTCTCGGGTGAGAATCCTTTTCAGTCTTGATGGTAGAAATGCTTCCGCGCCTTTTCGGGAACGATGATTTCGATCGCCTTCCGGCAGACGTGGATATCTTGGTTGCCGATGCCGCCGCCTTCTCCGTCAAAATTCCATTTGGAGCGAGTGTCGGTCATAATCTTGATGTTGTGGGTTTTGAACCGTTTGACCAATGGCGTAGACCAAAACGGCAATATAAAGGACAAGAAGTAAATGATATTGTTGAAAGGCCACAGATACCGGTAGAGAACGACATCGACCATGCCGTCGTCCAGTTCGGGTTTATAAATCATGTTGATGCCGGCCACGCGTTTGGAGTTGATGATCAGAATCAGCGAAAAAGAGCCGTGGAACTCCCCGCCGTCATGAGTGACCCGCATCCGAATCTTGGGGATCGTGAACAGTTCTTCCGCACCTTTGACGATGTAAGCGAATCCGCCGATTTTCTTTTTCAGTTCCGAATCGGTCACATAGCTGATGTCAATGTATGCCCCGTTCCCGGAAACATAAATGAAATACCGCTCGTTTGCCTTGACAACGTCCATTTTCACCGTTCGGTTATGAATGATATTGTCCAAGGCTTTGTCGACGTTTTTCGACAAATGCAACGTGTGAGCCAAATCACATCCGGTCCCCGCGGGGATGTACCCGATGCGCGGGCGATTATGGCATTGCATCATTCCGTTCAGGCACTCGTTGAAGGTTCCGTCTCCCCCGACGATGATGACGAGTTCGGCACCCTCTTCGCAGGCTCGCTTGGCCAACAAAGTCCCTTGTCCCGAATACTCGGTGCCCCAAACGACGACCTCATGCCCGCTTTTTGTCAGCCGGTCAATCACGTGGTCAAGGTGTTGTATAAATCGTTGTCTTCCGCTTTTGGGATTGAAAATGAGGAATGTTTTGATCACGGGAATCACCTGCTTCATTATAACATAATTCGGAATCGAAAATGCAGAAATTTCCGACGCAAAATCACAAACTTGCTTACAAAAAAACGGGAACCTGCTATAATGGTCGCAGGTGATGCCGAGTGAAAATCGATACCCTGTTGCTGGACCTCGACGGCACTCTCGTCGATTCCAACGAACTCATTTTGAAAACACTGCGACTAACCATCGAGCAATATTTTCCCTTCATTTCTCTCACGCCCGAAGCTTTGCTGGAAATGATGGGCCCTCCGCTTTCGGTCACTTTCGGAAAACTGACGAGCGACCCGGAACGGATCCGCGAAATGATCACAACGTATCGCCGATTGTATACGGATACCGAATTTCATTATATCCGCATTTATCCGGGTGTTACGGAAACTTTACAATACTTTCACGAAAAACACTTCCATATCGGCCTGATCACCACCAAATTCCGCGAATCCGCACTTCCTTCGCTTCGTCATTTCGATTTGGATCGTTGGATGGATTGCATCATCTCGTTGGAAGACGTGAAATTTCCCAAACCGGAGCCGGAGCCGATTCTCAAAGCGATGACGTTACTCCAAAGCCGAAATGCCATCATGGTCGGCGATACCCCTGCGGATATATTGGCAGGGAAAAACGCCGGCATTCTCACGTGCGGAGTCGGCTGGTCCTACAAGTTGCCGGAACTGAAGGCCGCGCGGCCGGATCATTGGATCGAACGGTTCCGTGATTTACGAACCGTTTTGGAACAATATGACAAGGAGGAATGAAATATGGATTGTGTTTTTTGCAAAATCGTGAACGGTGAAATCCCCTCTTACAAAGTGTATGAAGACGAGAATGTCCTCGCCATCCTGGACATCTCCCAAGCCACTCCCGGTCACACTTTGGTTCTGGCGAAGAAACACGTGAAGAACCTCTATGACATGGACGAAAAGTCCGCGGCCCAAACTTTTGCCTGCGTCCCAAAAATCGCTCAGGCAATCAAAAAAGCGTTCAACCCCATCGGATTGAACGTCTTGATCAACACCGACAAACCTTTGCAGACGGTCTATCACTTTCACCTGCACTTGATTCCCCGCTATCCTTGCGACGGAGTCGAAATCGACTTCATCAACAACATGGGAAACACCTCGAAGGAAAAATTCGCGGAAACCCAGAAAAAAATCATCGATGCCCTGAAGTGACCCCCGGATGCCAAAACCTCCCGCTCTTCCCCTGAAAAAGGGAAGTCGGGAGGTTTTTTTTAATCGTCAGGGTAACGTTTTTTGACCATTTTGTAATAATTGGCTTTGCCCTTCTCGGTCAACCCGTGCCATCGGGACAAACGATCGGTACCGGTTTCATCGCGGATCCATTGTTCCCGCATGATCCGAACATAATCTTCCGCCAGCAAGTAATCCAGTGTTTCAGCGATTTCCCGGCGCAGAACCTGCGGATGATACTGCTCCATCTCGTCACAGATCGTTTCAAACGGCATTTCCTCTTCGGTCAAAAAATCCATGATTTGGAAAATGGTGTCTTCCCTGGGCATCGTGGCCACCCCCTTTCCGGACGTCGCTTTTCAGCTTGGTCCACCCTCATTATAGCGGATTTCGTTCAAAAAAAACGGGTTCCTCGGAAATTCGAAAAAAAAGCCCTCGTCGGAGGGCAAAAAGCATGGTCAATTACTTGTTTTTAGGACGAATAACGTTGATTCCACCCATGAACGGAACGAGGACATCCGGGACACGAACCGACCCATCCGCCTGTTGGAACTGCTCCACGATCGCGGGAAAAATTCTAGAGGTGGCCAATCCGGAGGCGTTCAACGTGTGGCAAAATTTGGTTTTCCCCGTTTCTTTGTCACGATAACGGATTTTTCCGCGGCGGGCTTGATAATCACGGGCGTTGCTTGCGGAAGACACTTCTTTGTAAATTCCCATCGAAGGGATCCACACTTCGATGTCGTAGGTGCGAGCCATGCCGTGACTGCAGTCGCCGGCGGCCAATTTGCTGGTTTGGAAATGGAGCCCCAGTTTTTTGACCAGACGTTCAGCTTTCTCCACCATTTCTTCGAAAGCGGCGTCCGATCCTTCTTCGGTGGTATATTGGACCATTTCGACTTTGTTAAACTGGTATCCGCGGACCATTCCGCGTTCTTCGGTGCGATAACTACCGGCTTCTTGGCGATAGCAGGGAGTGTATGCAAAGTATTTTTTCGGCAAATCGGTCTCATTGAGGATCTCATCGCGGTGAAGGTTGACAAGCGCGGTTTCCGCCGTCGGCAGCATGAAACGTTGCGGGTCGGTCCCATTCAGCCAGAAAACGTCATTTTTGAACTTGGGGAACTGACCGGCGGTATAGCCGCTGTCGTAATTGAGCAGATGCGGGGGAAGGATGAACTGATACCCGTCGGCCAGATGTTCGGAAATGAAGAAGTTGAGCAATGCCCATTCCAAACGGGCCCCTTGATCGGTGTAGACCCAGGTGCCGGAACCGGAAATTTTGGCCCCGCGGGCATAGTCGATCAGTCCCAAAGATTCACAGAGATCGACATGGTTCTTGATGGGAAAATCGAACCGGGGTTTTTCGGCAAAGGTTCGGATCGGCCGATTGTTTTCTTTCCCGCCGGGCAACAAATCTTCGTCGGGAAGATTCGGGAGCGCTTCGACAAATTCGTCGATCCGTTTTTGCAGGGTTTTCAGTTCCTCTTCGGAGTCAACGATCGAGGCGGCCAGTTCCTTGACCCGAGCAAACACCGGGGCCGTGTCGGTCCCGGCTTTCTTCAATGCCGGGACGGAGGCCGACAAACGGTTTTTTTCGGCTTTGACATTCTCGATTTTCATCAACAGTTCGACCCGCTTGGCCATATGGGAAAGCAGGCCGGAAAAATCGGCATCCCACCCTTTTTTTAAAAGGGCGAGCCGAACGGCTTCGGGATTTTCTTTAATGCGGTTCAAATCCAACATTGAGAGGCCTCCTCATCAATAACTGTCTTTCAGCAGATCGTCGACGTCATCGGAATCTTCTGATGATTCTTCGGATTCATCTTCTTGGGAATCCGACGGAGTTTCGTAATCCAACAGATTTTTGTATTGTTTCATTGCGGCTTCGGATACCGAGTCGTCAACGATTTTGACCGTCGGAGTGGCGGGTGATTCCTCGAAGGTTTCATTCTCTTCATCGGATTCTTCGTCTCCGATTTCGGATTTGGGGAGTAAGGCGATGGTGGCCACTTGATGGTTCTCCATCAGGTTGATGATCCGAACGCCTTGCGTTGACCGTTTGGTCTGGGTGATTTGATCGATGGGAACACGGATGATGATACCTTTATCGGAAACGACGAGCAAGTCTTCTTCGGGCATGACGCTGATCAATTTAACCAAAGTGCCGTTCTTTTCGGTCACGTTGATCGTCTTGACGCCTTTGCCGCCCCGGCCTTGGAGCCGGTATTCGTCAATCATCGTGCGCTTTCCGTATCCTTTGGCGGTGATGGCGAGGATTTCTTTCCGCTCTTCGGTGACCACCGTCACCCCGATGACCGATTCGCCGTCTTCCAAGTCGATGCCTTTGACTCCGGCGGCGTTGCGGCCCATATCACGAACATCGTTTTCATTGAATCGGATCGCCTTTCCGTTGGAGGCGCCGATCAGGATTTCACGGTTGCCGTCGGTAAGTTTCACGCTGTGCAGCGAATCGCCTTCCCGAAGCGATACGGCCCGGATGCCGTTGGTGCGAATGTTCTGAAAATCGGATACCGCGGTGCGTTTGACGATGCCTTGACTCGTCGTAAAGAAGAGGAATCCATGATCGAAGTCCTTGACGCTCATGATGGCAGCCAAACTCTCACCCTCGCCAAGGTTGAGAAGATTGACGATCGGCAGGCCTTTGGAATTCCGCCCCAGCGAAGGAATGCGGTATCCTTTCATTTTGTAAACGCGGCCCAAGGAGGTGAAGAACAAAAGGTAATCGTGGCTGGACATGGAGATGATCGAATCGATGACATCGTCTTCGTTGATCTTCATGCCCGTCTTCCCGCGACCGCCGCGGTTTTGCGATTTATAGGTTTCGACGTTCATTCGTTTAACATAACCGTTCGTGGTGATGGCGATGATGACCTCTTCGACGGGAATGAGATCTTCATCATCGATGTCGTAATCGCCGGAGGCGTCGATTTCGGTCCGTCGAGCATCTCCAAAGCGTTCTTTGATGTCCATCGCATCGGCAATGAGGATTTGATGCTGCATCGATTCGTTTCCGAGGAGTTCACGGTAGAATTGAATGGCTTTCTCGATTTCTTTCAATTCATCATGGATTTTTCCTTGTTCCAATCCGGACAGTTTACGCAACTGCATCGCCAAAATGGCTTTGGCTTGGATTTCGGAGAGACCGAAGTTGGCCATCAGTTGTTTTTCGGGTTCATCATAAGTTTCCCGGATCAAGCGAACCACCGCGTCGATGTTGTCCAAGGCGATGATGAAGCCTTTCAGCAAGTGTTCCCTTGCCGTTGCTTTATCCAAATCGAACTGAGTCTTGCGCAGCAGGACTTCGACTTGATGTTCGAAATAGTGGGCAAGGATCTGCTTGAGCGAAAGGACTTCGGGCTTATCATTGACCAATGCCAGCATATTGGCGGGGAAGGTGATCTGCATCTGCGAGTTTTTGTACAGGTTGTTGAGCAACACTTCGGGATTGACGTCCCGGCGCAGTTCCATCACGACACGCATGCCTTCACGATTGGATTCATCCCGGAGGTCGGTGATTCCATCGATGATTTTTTCTTTTGCAAGTTCGGCGATTCGTTCGATGAGTGTGGTTTTATTGACTTGATAAGGAATTTCTTTGATGATGATGTGCTTTTTGCCGGAGGTCGTTTCGATGATTTCCGTTTTGGCCTTGACGCGGATTTGTCCGCGTCCGGTCATATAGGTTTCCCGGGCCCCGGCTTGTCCGAGGATGATGCCGCCCGTCGGAAAGTCCGGACCTTTGATATAGGTCATCAATTCTTCGATCGTGATGTCGTGGTCCTTAATGTAGGCGATATAACCGTCGATCACTTCGCTCAAATTGTGGGGCGGGATATTGGTGGCCATTCCGACCGCAATCCCGGTAGCTCCGTTGACAAGCAAGTTGGGAAAACGGGAGGGAAGGACTTTGGGTTCTTGTTCCGTTCCGTCATAGTTGTCCATGAAATCCACCGTGCCCTTGTGCAGGTCGCGGAGGATTTCCATCGTGATTTTTTCCATGCGGGCTTCGGTGTAACGCATGGCCGCCGCGCCGTCACCGTCGATGGAACCGAAGTTTCCGTGACCGTTGACGAGCGGGTATCGATAACTGAAGTCTTGGGCCATGCGGACCATGGCTTCATAAATGGAACTGTCGCCGTGGGGATGATATTTACCCATGACATCGCCGACGATTCTTGCGGATTTTTTATGTTGTTTATCCGGATAGACCCCGAGCTGATCCATGCCGTACAAAATGCGACGGTGAACCGGCTTCAGTCCGTCCCGGACGTCCGGAAGCGCACGGGAAACGATGACGGACATAGCATAACTGAGGAACGAGGTTTTCATCTCGTGGGAGATGTCGATCTGATTGACGCGGTTGGCGGGCATTTCGGGTGCCAGCAACGGTTTTTTGTCTTCCATGATGCCCTCCTATATGTCCAAATTGCGGACGTAAGCCGCATTTTCCTGAATGAAATCACGCCGGGTAAAGACGTCTTCCCCCATCAGCATGGAAAACACCCGATCGGCTTCCATCGCATCTTCCAAGTGGACTTTCAGCAAGGTCCGGGCAGAAGGATCCATCGTGGTTTCCCACAATTGTTCGGGGTTCATTTCTCCAAGGCCTTTGTATCGTTGAATTATGGGTTTGCCGCTGAATCGGGACAGAGCCCGTTCCAACTCGTTTTCGTCATAAGCATATTCGATCGTCTTTCCCTGTTGGATTTTGAACAACGGGGGTTGGGCGATGTATACATATCCTGCTTCAATCAGCGGTTTCATATAACGGTAGAACAAAGTCAAAAGTAACGTGCGGATGTGGGCTCCGTCGACGTCGGCGTCCGTCATGATGATGATTTTATGGTAGCGGGCACCCGCGAGATCAAACTCTTCTCCGATCCCGGCTCCGAACGCCTGAATCATGGACAGAATTTCTTTGTTGCCCAAAGCTTTATCCAAACGGGCTTTTTCGACATTGAGGACTTTTCCGCGCAAAGGCAGGATGGCTTGGTATTCGGAATCTCTACCTTGTTTGGCCGAACCGCCGGCGGAATCGCCTTCAACGATGTAGATTTCCGATTTGGATGCGTCTTTTGAACGGCAATCCGCTAATTTTGACGCAAACCCCAAGGTGTCCAAGGGGGACTTGCGTCGCGTTGCCTCACGGGCTTTTTTGGCGGCAATGCGGGCGCGTTGAGCGATCACAGCCTTTTCAATGATGGTACGGGCCGCCGTCGGGTTTTCCAAAAGATAACGCTCCAACCCTTCCGACATAATGTTGGAAACGACGCGACGGGCGTCGGAAGAGCCGAGTTTGGATTTGGTTTGTCCTTCGAATTGAGGATCCGGGTGCTTGACAGAAACGATTGCGACCAAGCCTTCGCGGGCATCCTCACCCAATAGCGATTCGTCCTTCTTGAATAAACCGGAATTCTTTCCATAGTTGTTGATGATGCGGGTCAAAGTAAGTTTGAATCCCTCTTCGTGGGTCCCGCCCTCGGGGTTGTTGATGTTATTGGTAAAGCAGTAGATGTTGGAGGCGTACCCACTGTTGTACTGCATGGCGATTTCCACGGTAATGCCTTCTTGAATCCCTTCGAAATACGCCACAGTCGGATTGACCAAGTCTTTTCCCAGGTTCAGGAATTTGACATATTCGCTGACTCCGCCGTTATATTTGTAGATGTGCTGGACGGGAGCGGCGGCGTTGCGAGAATCCCGGATCAAAAACGAGATGCCTTTGTTTAAAAAGGCCAATTGTTGGATCCGGTTCCGCAGTGTTTCATAGTCATATTCTTGACTTTCGGTAAAGATCTCCGGGTCGGCAAGAAAAGTGACGATTGTTCCGGTTTTATCCGTTTCGCCCAAACACTGCAATTCTTGTTTGACAAATCCATGGTCGAATCCGATGGTCCAGATTCGGCCATCTTTATGAACTTCGACGTTCATGTACTTGCTGAGAGCGTTGACGACGGATCCCCCGACACCGTGCAATCCTCCGGAAACCTTATAAGAATTGTGGTCGAACTTTCCGCCGGCATGCAGAACGGTATAAACCGTCTCCAAAGTGGGACGGTGGGTTTTCGGGTGGATGTCGACGGGGATTCCGCGACCATTGTCTTCGACACGAATGATGTTTCCGGGAAGGATTTCGGTGGAGATGGCATCCGCATATCCCGCCAAAGCTTCGTCCACGGAGTTGTCGACGATTTCCCAGACCAAATGATGCATTCCGCGAGGGCCGGT
>JAKLGB010000039.1 GCA_022710895.1 Bacillota bacterium | reverse complement strand
GCCAGCGTTTATCCTGAGCCAGGATCAAACTCTCCATTTTTTATGAATAGTTTTTATCGACTCATTATAAGTTGACTTTTTGGTTTTTGTTGTTCGTACGTTAGCTTCTGTTCAGTTTTCAAAGACCGCTGCGCACTTCCCTGTTTCTTCGCGCGCTTTTATATTCTAACATACCTCTTTTTGGATGTCAACTGTTTTTGACCGGGAAAACAAGAAAAAAAGACCCAAAAAAAACCGATTCCGATATCGAGGAATTTTTCCGAAAAAAACCCCCGTTTAGCCCTTTGCGAAACGAAAGGGAGAAATAAAATAAAAAGCCGGCCAAAGGTTTTGCCCCTTTGACCGGCTATGCGATTGCCCTATTGGAAAAGCCGCAAAATATCTTTATACGTGATGAAAATCATCAAACCGATCAAAAGGAAGAAGGTGATCGTGTTCAATAGGCCTTCGAACTTCTGATTGGGCTTCTTTTTGGCAACGGCCTCGTAAGCAATGAAAGCGATCCGTCCCCCATCCAAAGCCGGGATGGGCAGAAGGTTGACGATTCCGAGGTTGACCGACAACAAACCGATCCAGCCCAAGAGCGTCTGGAATCCTTGGGCGGCAGCGTTGGCGGTGGCGGTGTAGATCCCGATGAAACCGGACATGTCGCCGATCCCCACCTGTTTGCTGGTAATCAACAGCCATAAAGTCTTATAGATGGTGATGGAAGCATTACCGAGATTCTCCAAAGCGACGCGGAAGGATCCGAAGAAACTGAATCCCGTCGTTGCGGTGATGCCGATCCGAGCATAAAACGGTTCATACCCCATCGCGTCCAGAACATTTTTGGCCAGCGGGGTATAACGGACATGAATCATTTCCCCATCGCGATCCACCACGACGTCGAGATTTTCACCGTTCGTGTGGGCGGCGGCGTAATCGAGGATGTCGTCCCAATCGGTCATCACTTGGTCGTTGATCGAAACAATAAGGTCTCCGGCTTTCAGCCCGATGCCGTCATCGGCGTCTTCCCCGTCCAGGGTGTAACTGGTGTAAATGGGAGTGCCCACAAGTAGGGCATCGGAATGGAGGGTGCTGCTGAAACCGAGGCCGTACAAGATATATTGCGGTTGAATGGCCGGAAGCACCAAGGTTTCCCCGTTCCGTCGAACCGTCAAGACGACGGTATCATATTCTTGATATTTGGCTAACTCCGAAGTGACCGTTTTCTCCGCGCTGTTTTTCGAAGTCCACGCGGTCACCGAAACCCCGTTGACGGCGGTGATGACATCGCCGGGAAGGACGACGTTGTAGGCTGGGAGCGTGGGGGAAACATCGCCCACTTCGGCGATGTTCGTGATGGCAACTCCGAACAAAAATGCCGATAACAGATAGACGAAGAACGCCAAAACGATATTCATCATCGGTCCCCCAAAGGTGACCCAGAAGCGCTGCGCCTTGGTCTTGGAGTTGAAGTTGCGATCCGTCGGGGCGATTTGCATCGAGTGACGTTCATAGACATAATGTGCATTGGCTTTGACCGGATACTCGTTGATGTAAAGACCTTCGGTGCTCCCGCCCTTCAAATCCAAGCGTTCGATTTTGACTTCGAGCATATCGGCGTATTTGGGATTGTCGGCTTTTACGACGATGCGGCTGACCATCTGGTTCTCGTCAAACCCCAGGCGGATTTTGTCTCCCACCTTGACAACGTCGGAATCCAGTTCTTCACCGGCCATCGAAACAAATCCGCCAAACGGCAGAGCCCGGATGGAAAACACGGTTTCTCCGAATTTTTTACTCCAGATTCGCGGTCCCATGCCAAAGGAAAACTCATGACAAAGGATGCCCGCGCGGCGGGCAAAGAAAAAGTGACCGAGTTCATGAATGCAGATGACCACGGATAAAACCACTAAAAACAAGATAATGTTTCCCACTGTTTCCAAGAATGCTTGCATGGTAAGGACCTCGCTATTTCAAATATTGGCGGAGCACCGCGGTTTGCACTTCGCGGTCCACTTTTAACAGATCATCCAGCGTCGGATGCAAACAGGAAGGCGCGTGATCCAAATCTCGGCGTACGATGTTCTCAATTTCCAAGAACGGAATGGAGCGCCGCAGAAACAGCCGTACCGCCGCCTCGTTGGCCGCGTTGAGGACACAAGGATGAATCCCTCCGCGGTTCAAGGCTTCGTAGGCCATTCCCAGCATCGGATACCGGTCGGGATCCAAACGCGAAAACGTCAATTTCCCGACGGATTCCAAAGATAAAAATCGGGTCGGATTGGGATGTCGGGATCCCCCGAACAAGGCGTAAGCGATCGGCAGGCGCATGTCGTGATCGGAAATCTGCGCCAAGATGCTGCCATCCGTATACTCCACCAACGAGTGAACATAACTCTCGGGATGCAATACGGTATCGATTTTATCGGCGGGGATTCCGAAGAGATGATGAGCTTCGATGACTTCAAAACCTTTGTTCATCATCGTGGCGGAATCGATGGTGATTTTAGCTCCCATCGACCAATTCGGATGTTGTAAAGCTTGATCAGCATCCACGGTCGCGAGTTCGTCACGGGACTTATCGCGGAAAGCACCGCCGCTGGCGGTTATGATCATGCGCCGAACCGCGGCCTTGTCATTGCCTTGGAGGCATTGCCAAATGGCCGAATGCTCCGAGTCGATGGGGAGGATTTGGACATGCCGTTCCCGGGCGAGATCCATAATCAAGTCCCCGCCGATGACGAGGGTTTCCTTATTGGCCAAAGCCACGGGACGACCCAAATCCACAGCGTGATAAGTAGGCGCCAATCCACAACTTCCGACCAAAGCATTGACCAAGAGCGTCGACCTGTCTTCTCTTCGCCAGGTTGCCGCCTCGATGAGGCCGGTTTCCCCGTAACCGACGGCGATTTCGGGATGGCGGTTTTTTAGGACCGCGGCCTGTTCTTCGCTGCCGATCGCGGCGAATTCAGGGCGATATTTATCGATAAGCAAGGACAACTCGTCGACTTTTTCGTGCGCGGTGAGGGCTACGACCCGAAAGGCTTCGGGATGAGCGTCGAGGATTTCCAGCACCTGTCTGCCGATGGATCCTGTGGCGCCCAGTAAGATCAGAGATCGCATCATCCGAGATTCAGAACGTGGGTCCAAATCAATAAGAGACCCAAGGCCACGAACATCCACGAGTCGAAGCGATCAAGGATTCCCCCGTGACCGGGAAAGAGATTGGAATAATCCTTGATATGGTAACTCCGTTTGAATTTGGAGGCCACAAGGTCGCCGATCTGTCCCAGACAGGAGAGGACCATCGACATCAGGAGAACCCCATACCAGGGAAAATTATCTCCGAAAACATTAAAGCCGAAAGCGAAAGCGGTGGCGAGGGCGGTGCCGATGACAAAACCGCCGATTGCTCCTTCTACACTCTTTTTCGGGCTGACGGCCGGGCAAAGTTTGTGTTTTCCCCATTTCAGACCGATCCACATCGCAAACATGTCATTGAGCATCGGCACGATCAATCCGTAAATAATCAACGGAAGACCATAGGAACGGAGAACGGCGAGCGAGGCGAATCCAAGACTGCAATACAGGATGGTGGAAAGCGAATTTCCAAAATCCTGGGCGTGAAAATCAGGAACGAATACCAAGACGATGCCAAAAACAAGAAAGAGGGTCGCCGCCAGCACCGGGAAGAGGATCACGGCAGTTTCCCACAGATGGAGGGCGACAAACGCCGCATAGGTGAGTCCCGTGAATGCGATCGTCAAGACGTCGACCCACAACGGCAGGGGACGTTCAATCCGCATCATCTTGCGAAATTCAAAAGCCGCCATCAAGGACACAATCAACAGGAAGGCTTCAAACAGGTGAAAACGGTCGCCCCAAATCAGGATCGGAACCATTGTCACCGCCATGACCAGAGCGGTCAAAGTTCGTGTCTTCATCGATCTCACCCTTTCACGGCGCCGAAACGCCGATCCCGACGGGAATACTCTTCCAAAGCCTTGATTAAGTCATTCTTGGTGAACGCCGGCCAATGGACGGGCGTAAAAACCAGTTCTGCATACGCGGCTTGCCATAACAGGAAATTCGACAATCGTTGTTCCCCGCTGGTCCGAATCAACAAATCCAGCGGAGGAAGATCCTTGGTCATCAACCGCGAAGAAATGGTTTCCGAGGAAATGGTCTCCGGAGAAAGCGTTCCGGAGCGGACCTCTTCGGCGATCGAGCGAACGACTCCCGACAATTCGTCATATGAACCGTAATCGAAACAAATGTTCAAAACCAACCCTTTCCGCGAGCGGGATTCGGTGGCAATCCGGTCCATGATTCGGAGATTTTCTTCCGAAAGACGGGTTCGCCGGCCGCTGAAAACCACTTTGATGTCGTTTTTTTCAAAGTCATCATGGAACTGACGATCAAATTCGGAAGGCATGGTCATCAAGAAATCGACTTCGTCTTTGGGCCGATTCCAGTTTTCGGTGGAAAAAGCAAAAACGCTCAAGGCTTGGATTCCCAATTCTTGGGCGGCAAGAGTGATCGTTCGGATGTTTTTAATGCCCATGCGGTGACCGAAGGTCCGGGGCATCCCGCGTTTTTGAGCCCAGCGCCCATTGCCGTCCAAGATGATGGCGATATGGCGGGGAAGACGGGAAAGAACCGTTTTTTTGGCAAAAAGCATGGATTTCACCTCGCTGAACACTTGCCATTATACACCAAAAAGCGGTGGTTTTCTATGTGATTTCCGTGAAAAAAATATAAGACTATTGCTAGTCTTATATGTGCATGACGTCTTTTTCTTTCTCGGCCGCGACCTGATCGATTTTCTCGACAAACTTGTCCGTTAACTTTTGAACTTTTTCTTCCCAAACTTCGAGTTCGTCTTCGGTCAACAACTTGTCTTTTTCCATCTTCTTGAGATTGGCAACGGCGTCGCGGCGGACATTGCGAAGGGCGACCTTATTGTCTTCGGCCAATTTGTGAATCAGTTTGGCCGATTCACGCCGACGTTCTTCGGTCATCGGGGGAAAGACCATCCGCAATCCGTTACCGTCGTTGTTGGGCGTCAATCCGAGGTTAGCGGCCAAAATGGCTTTTTCGACCTTCGAGAGGATTGACTTGTCATAAGGTTTGAAGTAAATCTGGTTCGCCTCCGGAACCGAAATCGCTCCGACTTGGTTCAGCGGGGTGGGGACACCGTAGTAATCGACCGTAACCCGTTCCAACATTTTCGGGTTGGCACGGCTGGTCCGGATCTGCACAAATTCACGATGCAGCGCCAACAACGTTTGTTCCATCTTTTCTTCCGCTTCCATCAAAATCATTTCTGGCATAAATAATCCTCACCTCTTTTATCTTCTGTCTTCATTATATCTTATTTTGTGATCAGTGTCCCGATGTTTTCACCCAAAAGCGCACGCCGAATGTTTCCGGGAACATTCATATCGAAAACGTAGATGTCGATGTTGTTGTCATTGCACAGAGCCGCAGCGGTCGAATCCATCACATGCAATTCCTGCTGGAGGACATCGGAGTGGGTCAGCCGTTCGTAACGTTTGGCTTCGGGATGCTTGCGCGGATCCATGTCATAGACTCCGTCGATGCCGTTTTTGGCCATATAGATGATGGTGGCATCCATTTCCGCGGCGCGTAAAGCACTGGTGGTATCGGTCGTGAAAAACGGATTGCCGGTCCCGCCGCCGAAGATGACCAGCCGATTTTTTTCCAAGTGGCTGATGGCTTTTCGGCGAATATAGGGTTCACATACTTCGGGAATGTTGAGGCTGGAAAGAACGCGGGTTTCGACCCCGAGAGCCTCGAGCGAATTTTGCAGAGCCAAGGCGTTGATAATGGTTCCGATCATGCCCATGTAATCAGCGCTGGCGCGTTCGATGCCCATCTCGTCGCCTAATTTTCCACGGAAGATGTTGCCTCCGCCAACGACGACGGACATCTCGCAGATGTTCAGATCATACGCGGCTTTGATTTCTTTGGCAATGGTCTTAACGGTCTGTGGATCGATTCCGATTCCGTTTTTCCCGGCGAGGGCTTCCCCGCTCAGTTTGATCATGATGCGCTTTTTGCCCATGATGAACCTCCCTTGGATTTCATTATAGAAAGAAAGGACACAAAAGTGTCCCTTTTTGCTTTATTTTCCGGCTTGGGCCATGACTTCGGCCGCAAAATTGTCTTCTTTCTTGGCAATGCCTTCTCCGCAAACCAAACGTTCAAAAGCGGCGACCGAAGTGCCTTTGCTCTTCACGTATTCGGCAACGGAAATGTCGGGGTTCTTAACAAATGGTTGATCGACCAAGCAGACTTCCTTAAGGTTCTTCAAAAGCCGGCCTTCGACCATTTTGATGATGATTGCTTCGGGCTTCGGTTTCGCCGCGGCGGCGTTTTCGTTCAGGGCTTCCTTGGCGAGAATGTCGCGTTCGTGGGCGAGGACTTCGGGTTCAATCTGGGATTGATCCAAATAACGGGGGTTATTTGCGCACACATGCATGGCGATGTCTTTCGCGGTTTCGGCGTCGCCGCCGTTCATGATCGAAAGGGTGACGATTTTTCCGCCCAGGTGTTTGTAGGCCCCAAACACTTGATTGGGTTGCTTGGTGCGGATCGAAACGTTCCGGAGACTGATTTTTTCACCGATCTGGGCGCTGGCTTCCAACAGGATTTCCGACAGGGGTTTTCCATCGGCTTGGGCGGAGAGAGCGCAATCGGTGCATTGGGCGCCGTTTTGGATGATGATGTCTTCGACCCGTTTGACGAGGGCGGTGAATTTTTCGTTGCGGGCAACGAAATCGGTTTCGCAGTTCAATTCAAAGAAGAGGGCTTCGTTGCCGTTGACGACGACGTCGCAAAGCCCTTCGGCAGCGATTCTTGAGGCTTTCTTTTCGGCTTTGGAGATGCCTTTTTCGCGCAGCCAATCGATGGCTTTGGTCATGTCTCCGTCGGTGGCGGTGAGAGCTTTTTTGCAATCCATCATGCCGGCGCCGGTGACGTCGCGCAACTCTTTGACCATACTAGCAGTGATTTCCATGGTGGTTCCTCCTAATGGCATTATCTTTATATTATCATATTCGGGTGGGCAACACAATGTTGCCGGGGACAAAATTGCAGAAAAAGGGAGCTGAAGACAGCTCCCGATTCATCATTGTTTCAGCGCGTCGATCAATTGGCTTTTGACCATGCTGGAGTATTTGGCAACGCCCTTTTCCTTGGCCATGGCCCGAAGTTCGGCCACGGTTTTGGATTCAAAGTCGATGGGTTCGGCGGCGGGAGCGGCCGGAGCGACCGGAGCGGCAACTTCGACTTTGATTTCCGCTTTGACGGCCGGTTTGGGTTGGACGACCGGTTTGACGGGTTCGGGCTTGACTTCGACATCTTCTTCGATTTCGTCTTTGTCTTCGGCCTCGATGACGTTGTTGGCGGCGGCGTCGCCGGTCAATCCACCGTTGGCTTCGACGATGGCGTCGGCCATCTTCGTGACGATCAATTTGACCGAGCGCAAGGCGTCGTCATTGGCCGGGATCAGGAAATCGACCTCGTCGGGATCGCAGTTGGTGTCGACGATTCCGAACACGGGAATGTGCAGTTTGCGGGCTTCAAGAATCGCATTGCGTTCTTTGCGCGGATCGATAATGAAGAGTGCTTGGGGAAGAGCCTTCATGTCTTTGATTCCACCCAAGAATTTTTCCAAACGATCGATTTCTTTCTTGTATCCGATGACTTCTTTTTTGGGCAGGACCGCGAAAGTGCCATCGGTTTCCATTTTCCGGAGATCTTGGAGTTTTTTAATCGATTTCTTGATCGTTTTGAAGTTGGTCAGGGTTCCGCCCAGCCAACGTTTGTCGCAATAAAATTGTCCGGCGCGGATGGCTTCTTCACGGATCGGTTCTTGCGATTGTTTCTTGGTTCCGACGAACAGGACTTTTCCGCCGGCGGCGACGATGTCAAACAACCCTTTGTAGGCGATGTCGAGACAGTCGCTGGTTTTTTGCAGGTCGATGATGTGGATTCCGTTGCGGGAAGTGTAGATGAACTTGGCCATCTTTGGATTCCAGCGACGAGTTTGGTGACCGAAATGCACGCCCGCTTCGAGCAGGCTTTTCATGGAAATAACGCCCATGGTTTGGTAAATCCTCCTATTTTTCGATTGTTTGCCCTCCACCGCTGTCAACGCTATTGCCACCGGCTCTCCGGCTCTCGACAACTTGCTCTGCGGTGTGTGTATTTTTACGGCGTATCTATTTTATCAAATAATTCCCTTGAAAGCAAGCAATTTTTACCGGTTCCCCCGAAAGGGAACCAAAGAAAAACTGCCATTGCTGGCAGTCATCGTCCGGTGCTTCCGTATCCCCCGACACGGAGAGATTCGGAGGGCATGTCTTCATCGGTTTTCAGGTATTTGGTGAAAACGCCTTGGGCAAAGCGTTCGCCTTTGCGCAGGGTGACGGGTTCGTCCCCCATATTGATCAGGGATATCAGGATATGCCCTTCGTTTCCGGGATTATCATGATAATCGGCGTCGATGACGGCCACCGAATTGACAAGCATGCACTGCCGAGCGGAGAACAGCGAACTGCGTGCATAAACGAGTAGGGCTTCATCGGGCATCATGTAAGCTTTGAGTCCCGTCGGGATTTTGGCTGTGCCTTTCGGAGGGATGATCACGGTTTCGCCAGCCTCCAAGTCATATCCTGCGGAGAATCCGGTTTTGCGCTGGGGAATGCGGATCCCTTGCTCTTTGAAGTCACTGACGATTTGAAATCCCCGGGTCATATCTTCACACTCCGTACTATGGTTTGAGTTATTTGGTTCCGAACAACCGGTCGCCGCAGTCCCCGAGTCCGGGAACGATATAACCGACCTCATTTAAACGTTCGTCGACCTTGACCAAATATATGTCGACGTCCGGATGGGCTTCCGAAAGAACTTTGATGCCCTCGGGGCATCCCACGAGTCCCACAAAACGAATGTCTTTTCCGCCGCGGGCTTTGATGGCATTGATCGCCGCCACCGAAGAACCGCCCGTGGCGAGCATGGGGTCGACCACAAGAATCGTTGCGTTCAGAACTTCGTTGGGTAACTTGACATAATATTCGACCGGTTTCAGCGTCGCCTCATCCCGGTAAAGGCCGATGTGTCCGATTTTGGCGGTGGGAATCACCAATTGAATGCCGTCGACCATTCCGAGTCCCGCCCGCAGAATGGGGACAATGACCACCTCTTTGGCGAGGACTTGACAAACGGTTTTTGTGATCGGGGTCTCGACTTCCACCGGCCGGGTGGCCAGATCGCGAGTGATTTCGTAAGTGACCAGACTTCCGATTTCGTTGACATTTTCCCGGAAAGTCTTGGTGTCGGTGGCTTTGTTTCGGATGATGGCCATTTTGTGCTCAATGAGCGGATGGTTGATGATGACGACGCGAGCCATATCAGTTTTCCTCCTCGTAGCGATGGATCATTTCGATGCGTTTGATATGACGTTCCCCATGCGTGAACTTGGCTTCGAGGTAGATGGTGACGAACTCGACGATTTCATCGATCGTGTTGGTCCGGGCTCCGAGACAGATGATGTTGGCATTGTTGTGTTCCTTGATGGCGCGGGCAGCGAAAACCGACTGGCAAACGCCGGCACGGATGCCGCGAACCTTATTCGCCGCAATCGACATTCCCACTCCCGTTCCACAGATGAGAATCCCCAGATCGGCTTGGTGGTCGCGGACCGCTTCGGCGACCCGGAATGCATAATTCGGGTAATCAACGGAGTCAAGATTCATGGTTCCGAAATCGATGACCTCGATATTCCGTCCTTCCAGCAACTCGATGATCCGTCCTTTGTAAACATAGCCGGCATGGTCGGCTCCGATCGCAATTCGCATGATGACATCTCCTCACTGTCAGCGCCTCTGGCCGTAAGGGCGGCTGACCAACGGGTATTGGCTAACAGTATTATAGCAAATCGACTGGGTGATTACAAACATTTTTCGAGAAAATCCCGGGAGGCAAGCGCCGGAAAAAGAAAAGCGCACGAGACATCGCGCGCATTTCACTCGTTGATGACGATCCGTCCTTGACGGATCACGATTTTATTAAAGGGATCATAAACCGTCGAGGCCAGTTCCGAAAGATCTTTGCCTTCGACGATCGCATCGACCATTCCTTCGTACCGCAACGCATCCTGAAAACGAAGGATAGCGGGTTCGCCGGAGAGATTGAGGCTGGTTACGACCATCGGCCCGAACTGCGACAACAACGCCAAAGCCACCGGATCGTCGGGAATGCGGACCCCGACCGTTTTCCCTCCCGCAGTCACCAAATCATCGACGATATTGCGTTTGGGACAAATCAGGGTGAGGGCACCCGGCCAGAATTTTTGGGCCAACGGCTCAATGGCGTCAAATTGTTCGACTATCGAACGAACTTGCTCGACATTTGCACACAGTATCGCCATCGGTTTGTGATACTCGCGATTCTTGATTTCGTAAATCCGACGAACGGAAGGCAGATCGTCAAAGAGGCAGCCGATTCCGTAAACGGTGTCGGTTTCAAAAACGATCACTTTTCCGCGGAGGTTTTGCTTCAAGATTTCATCGAGACGAATCGGCACGTTCAATGCCCTCCTTTGCAAAGGACAAGATTTGATCGGGTCGTTCCGCCAACCGCCAAGCTCCGCCCCGGATCAATTCTTCGGCTTTTCGAAAGCCCCAAAGGACCCCGACGGAAGCCAGTCCGGCATTTTTGGCAGTCATCATGTCGGTGTATGTGTCACCCACATAAAGAATCGAATTCGCCGGTTGACCCAGCTTTTCCATCATTTCTTTCACAGACGTCGGATCCGGTTTGATCGGATATCCCGGACGCTTTCCGACCACCCATCCAAAAGAAACTTGGGGGAAATAATGGCTGATCACGGCTCGGGTATCGATGTCCGGCTTGTTGGAAAGGACATTACATATGATTCCCAGACGGTTCAGGTTTTCCAGCAACGGCAGGATCCCCGGATACGGGCGGGTCTTGTTCCGCTGGTTTTGGGTATAGTCCCGCAAATATGCGGACTTGACCCGTTCCCAAAGTGATGGATCCGCCTTTTGAGCATCCAACACGTTGCGGATCAATTCGTCGACGCCGTTTCCAACGAAATACTTGTATTCTTCCACGGAAAAGCCCAACAATCCATATTGAGATAAAGCGACATTGCAGCTGTCGGCGATATCATCGATCGTATTTAACAGCGTTCCGTCCAAATCGAAGATGACGGCTTTCATCATCGGCATGCGGCGTCCTCCCCCAGTTCCATCGATAATTGTGTTTCTCTCAACGCTCTCACCGGTCGGTAGGTCCGTCGGTGAATCGGACAAGCCCCCAAAATCGCCAAGGCCCGAAGATGGGCGGGTGTCGGATACCCTTTGTGAATTTCAAATCCGTAGCCGGGATAACGTTCGGCCATTTCGATCATCAAAGCATCCCGATGGGTCTTCGCTAAAATGCTCGCCGCGGCGATCGAAGCGGAAAGGGAGTCCCCGTGGATGATGGCCAAGAAAGGCCACCCGGCATCGGGGATGGGCATCGCGTCCGTCAACACGAATTCGGGAACGATCGGCAGTTGCTTGATGGCGCGGAGCATCGCTTCGCGAGAAGCCTGGTAAATGTTGAGACGATCGATCTCGGTTTCGTCGCAGACGCCGATCCCCCACGCTAAAGCGTGAGCTTTGATTTCTGCGGCCAGCCGGGTCCGGGTTTTCTCCGACAATTTTTTGGAATCGTTAAGTCCTTCGATGACGTTCTCGGGATCGAGAATCACCGCTGCCGCCACGACAGGACCCGCCAAGGGTCCGCGCCCGGCCTCATCGGTTCCGCAGATTCGCCGAATTCCACGTTCTCGGAGCGTCGATTCGTACTCATACATGATCGGGAACG
>JAKLGB010000038.1 GCA_022710895.1 Bacillota bacterium | reverse complement strand
CCAAGACGCCTGCCGAGAGATCATTGAACGCTCCTATTCGGTGGAGAACGCCCCCGAATTCCTCGACGACGTGGAAAAACAAGTCATCGGAATCACGAAGGAAAAACGGACGAGCGACTTTAAAGGCGTGGGTGAAATTGCCAATCTGTTGATGGACAAAATTGCTCAACAAGCGCAAATCGGCGGGTCCGTCACCGGACTAGACACCCGGTATTACGACTTGAACCGCTACACCTTGGGATTGCAAAAATCGGATCTTCTGATCATCGCGGCCCGTCCTTCGATGGGGAAAACCGCTTTTGCCCTCAACATCGCCTTAAACGTTGCGAAGACTCCGGCCAGACCCCATATCGCCTTCTTTTCTTTGGAAATGGGTGTGGACCAGTTGGTCATGCGTCTGTTGTCCTGTGAGGCTCAGGTGGACAACTTCAAACTTCGTCAGGGAAAACTGTCTTCCCAAGAATGGGAGAAGATCCATTATGCGGTCCAAAGCCTATCCGGACTGAATCTGTATTTCGATGATTCCGGAACCGTAAAAGTGACGGATCTCCGTTCCAAATGCCGTAAACTGAAAGCAGAAGAAAAACTTGACCTCGTCGTTGTCGACTATCTTCAATTACTCAGCGGGTCCTCCTTTAATCAAGGCAACCGCGTCCAGGAAGTTTCGGAAATCAGCCGCGTTCTCAAAGAGGTCGCCCGAGAACTCAAAGTGCCGGTCGTTGCCTTGTCGCAGTTGTCCCGTAACGTCGAACAACGGACCGACAAACGCCCCGTCATGGCCGACCTCCGCGAATCCGGATCCATCGAACAAGACGCCGACATCGTCATGTTTCTGTTTCGCGAAGATTACTACGAGAAAGAAACCACCAACAAAAACCATGTCAACATTTCCATCGCCAAAAACCGCTCCGGAACGATCGGTGAGTTCAATCTTCTTTTTAACAAAAACATGTCTACCTTCAGTAACCTCAGCACCAGCAATTACGACGAGTCGTTAAGCAAAGAACAGTCGAAAGACGATTTCTGACGGTCGAAAGACTGTTCTTTTTTTGCCCCACCCGCCGATTGGAAACCAACAGGAGAAATATCGTATGTTAATGGAACGTTTGGAACAAATCGAACAACATTATGAGGAACTGACTGCTTCTTTGAACGATCTCGCCGTAGCGACCGACGTCAAGAAGTATGCGCAGCTCGCCAAAGAACAAAAGAGCCTGGAGAAAACCGTCCTGGCTTTTCGTCGATACAAAGAATGCCTCAATCATTTGGCCGAAGCCAAGGAAATGGCCAAAGACGAAGACCCGGAAATTCGGGAGATGGCGGAAGCCGAGGGCGAGGCCCTGCGGAATGAGATCATCACCCTCGAGGAGAAACTCACGCTTCTTTTGATTCCGAAAGATCCCAACGACGAGAAGAACGTCATCATGGAAATTCGCGGGGCCGCGGGCGGCGACGAAGGCAACATCTTCGCCGGAGATCTGTTTCGAATGTATACCAAATACGCCGAGACCCGCGGATGGAAAGTGACCATCCAATACATCGAACCCTCGGAAATGGGCGGTTTCTCCCAAATCGAATGCACCATTTCCGGCGATTCTGTTTATTCCCTGCTCAAGTATGAATCCGGGGTTCATCGCGTTCAACGCGTCCCCACCACCGAAACCGCCGGTCGAATCCATACTTCGACCGCCACCGTCCTCGTCCTTCCCGAAGCGGAAGAACTGGATTTTGATTTGAACATGGCCGATGTCCGCATCGATATCTTCTGCGCCTCCGGAAACGGGGGTCAATCCGTCAACACGACCAAATCCGCGGTTCGCCTGACCCACATCCCGACGGGAACGATCGTCCAATGTCAAGACGAAAAAAGCCAAATCGAAAACCGCGCATCCGCTCTGAAAACCTTGCGTTCCCGTCTTTATGATCGCGCCATGCAGGAGAAACTGGATAAAGAGGGCTTGGAGCGAAAAAGCAAGATCGGGACCGGCGATCGGTCCGAAAAAGTCCGCACCTACAACTACCCGCAAAACCGAGTGACCGATCATCGGATCAATTTTACCATCCAACAACTGGATCGGGTGATGGAGGGCAAATTGGATCCCATCATCGAAGCCCTGATGGCGGAGGAACAAAAGCGGAATCTGTCTCGGAGAGAAGACGAGTAAGATGCCCACTTACGCCGAACTGCTCCGGAAAGGGGAAAAAGCTGCCCGGCAGAAGGGGATGGAAGCTTCGGCCATCAAACTGCTGATGCTACATTTTTCCCGCAAATCCCCCACCGAATTGTATCGTGATTTTGAACAAAACATGCCCGAAGCGGACCAAATCGCTTTTCTCGACGGTGTCGATCGATATGTCAACGGCAATCGCCCGGTCCAATACATCATCGGTCATGTTTCCTTTTACGGTTATGACTTTTTCGTCAATGACGCTGTTTTAATCCCCCGGTTTGAAACCGAAGAATTGATCGGTCAGGTTCTGATGCTTTGCGACGAGCTGTTTCCCGACGGCAGTGCCCGTTTGGTCGACGTGGGAACCGGATCCGGCATCCTGGCGATCACCGCCGCCAAGGAACTTCCCGGACTTTCCGTCGTCGCCACCGATATCAGCTCCGCGGCGTTGGCTGTCGCTCGGGAAAACGCACGAAGACTCGGGGTCGAAATCGAATGGCTCGAAGGGGACATGCTCCAACCGCTTACCGGTCGGAAGTTCGACATTCTGGTTTCCAACCCGCCCTATATTCCCGAATCTGAAGCCATCCCCGACATCATCCGCGACAACGAACCGCACGTCGCCCTTTTTGGGGGGGACGACGGCTTGAAATTCTATCGAATCATTCTTTCCGAAGCCAGAAACATCCTAAACGACCGATTCCTTATCGCTTTCGAACACGGATTTGACAAAGCGGAGGAAATTCGGGCCCTGGCCCAAAGACATTTTCCTTCCGCCGAGATTTTCACTGTTCAGGACTTGTCGAAGCGTGACCGAATGACATTTATTGTAAGTAAATAAATGTCTTTTTTTTCGCAAACCAAAACCGTTGACAACCACATCAAATATCGTTATAGTTATATACTGAAATGGGGTAATGAGAGATGACAAAAAAATTGGTGATCGTCGAATCACCGGCAAAGTCGAAAACGATCGAACAATATTTGGGCCAGGATTATACCGTCAAATCGTCCAAAGGCCATGTCCGTGACCTGGCCATTGCCGGGGCCGGCGGATTGGGAATCGACGTAGACAACGATTTCCGACCCCAATATGAAATTCTTCCTGACAAAAAAGCCTTGGTCAAAGAATTATTCGACGCATCAAAAAAAGCCAAAGAAATCTATCTCGCAACCGACCCCGACCGCGAAGGGGAAGCGATCTCCTGGCATCTGCAGGCGGTCTTGGATACCAAGGGAAAAGCAGTCAAACGCGTGATTTTCAACGAAATCACCAAAACCGCCATTTTGGAAGCTTTCGAGCATCCGCGGGAAATCGACGATCATCTGGTCTCTTCTCAGGAAACACGAAGGATACTCGATCGGATCATTGGTTTCAAATTGAGCAAACTTCTTCAAAGCAAAATCAAATCCAAATCTGCCGGTCGGGTTCAAAGTGCCGCTCTCAAGTTGATCGTCGACCGGGAAAAAGCCGTCGAAGAGTTCAAACCCCAAGAGTATTACGAGTTTTATGCCCGGTTCCCCGGTTTCGCCGCACAACTATATAAATATAAAGATAAAACCCCGAAGATTGAAACCGCTCAAGCCGCCCAAGCACTCGTGGATTCTTTGGAACGGCAGTTTCTCGTTCAATCGGTGGAGATTAAGGAAAAGTCGATCGAAAGTCGTCCGCCCTTTATCACCTCGACACTCCAACAAGACGCCTCCAACCGCTTTGGATTCTCGTCCACCAAGACGATGTCGATCGCTCAGCGGCTGTATGAAGGTATCACCATCGGCGCGGAAACCGTCGGTCTCATCACGTATATGCGCACCGATTCCGTCCGGCTTTCCACCGATTTCGTCAAAAAAGCCGACGAATGGATTGTCCGCGAATACGGAAAAACCTATCTCGGTTCTCAGAAAAAAACGGCCAAAGGCCAAAACGTCCAGGATGCTCACGAAGCCATTCGACCCACGGACGTTTTCCGAACCCCCGATTCCGTCAAATCCCATCTTTCCCGCGATGAGTATCTCCTGTACTCGATGATATATGCCCGTGCGGTGGCGTCGTTGATGAAACCGCAGATCCTCGAACAAAAAACGATGTTGTTCGTTTCCGGGGCGGCACTTTTCCGAGCCGTATCTACCAAACCGCTGTTCGATGGATATTTGCGCGCTTACGGAAAATACGAAACCGACGGTCAAGAACCCAAAGTCGTCCTTCCCGATTGGAAGGAAGGCGCGGTTCAAGAACCCTCGACGATCGAGGCGAAGCAATGTTTCACTCAACCTCCGCTTCGGTACAATGAGGCCCGACTGATCAAGGAAATGGAAGATTTGGGAATCGGCCGGCCTTCTACGTATGCGACCACGATTGCCACCCTCCGCGAACGGAAATATGTGGCAATGGTCGAAAAAAAATTCGTTCCGTCGGAACAAGGTCGACTGACGATCGACGAACTGGATGTCTTTTTCAGCGAATTCGTCAGCGCCAACTATTCTCGAAACATGGAAATCGTTCTCGACCAAATCGCCATGGGCGAAGGATCCCAACTGGAAACCATCCGCCGTTTTTGGGAGTACTTTATTCCCTTGGTCGAATACGCAACCAAAACCATGAAGAAAGTCAAACCGCAAATCACCGGGGAACTGTGTCCCGAATGCCAATCACCGATGGTCTTCCGCCAAAGCCGTTACGGGAACTTTGAGGCTTGTTCGAATTTTCCCAAATGCCGTTATGTCAAACCGACCCCCAACGGTAAACCTTCGGCCGTGCCCGCCCGGGATACCGGGGCGATTTGCCCGCAATGTCACAAAGGCCATCTGGTCGAACGGGTCGCATCGAAAGGAAAAAACAAGGGAAATATGTTTTTTGCCTGCAATAATTTCCCAAAATGCAAATACATCGCTCCGTTCCACACGGAAGGCGAACCGTGTCCCGAAGGTCGGATGGCAATCCAAACCGGCGATGGGAAAACCGCCTGCATCGAAAAAACCAGCCACGAAACCCACAAATGAAAGAATGATCCGTCGTCCGACGGATTTTTCTTTCATCCTTTTGGGCAAAAAAACAGAGGGAATATGATATAATGTTTCATGCAAAGTCAGGTGGATCCCATGGGACTCTTCGCAAAATTGTTTGCGGGAAAAGAACGCAAAGCCAAAGCCCAAAAATTTAAGATCGGCATGGAAAAGACCCGCAAGGGTTCTTTGTCGTCGCTTCGGCAAGTTTTGCTGTCCGCCAATCGCATCGACGAAGGTCTATATGACAAACTGGAAGAAATCTTCGTGACCGCCGACATCGGGCTAGACACGGCCGTTCAATTCCTCAGCGAACTGCGCAAAGAGGTCAAGCGTCAGAATTTGGAAAAGCCGATGGATCTGCAAAACCTGATCGTCGACAAATTGTTCGATCTCTATCTCAAAGGGCAAATCGTCGATACCCGCATTCCGTTCGCTTCGGAAGGATTGACCGTGTTGTTGTTCGTTGGCGTCAACGGTACGGGAAAAACGACTTCGATCGCCAAAATCGCACACTTTTTACAGACGCAGGGCAAACGCGTGATGTTGGCCGCCGGGGATACATTCAGAGCCGGTGCCATCGAACAACTTCGCATCTGGGGCGGACGCCTAGACTGTCCCGTGATTGCAAAATCCGAGGGAGCCGATCCGTCGAGCGTTATTTTCGAAGCCATCCGCGAGGCCAAAAAAACCCAGGTTGACGTTCTTCTGTGCGATACGGCCGGCCGGCTTCAAAACAAAGTGAATTTGATGAAGGAACTCGACAAAATCCATCGGACGATCGTTCGCGAGACCGGAACTCCGCCGTCGGCCACGTATTTGGTGATTGATGCGACCACCGGACAAAACGGCTTGAGTCAAGCCAAAGTGTTTTCGGAAGTTACCCCGATCACCGGCATCGTTCTGACCAAATTGGACGGCACCGCCAAAGGCGGGATCGTCCTCGCCATCCGCAATGAATTGGGCATTCCGATCAGCTTTGTGGGATTGGGAGAAAAAATCACGGATCTATCTCCTTTCGACATCGAAGACTACATCTATGGCCTCTTCGCCGATTTTTTCGAAACGGAGGAATCCCGATGAACGACCCCTTGGAACGCACGATCCGAATGAACGCCCTGTATGATTTATATGGCCCATTGTTGACGGATAAGCAAAGAGAATATTTTGAATATTATTATTCCGAAGATTACTCCTTGTCCGAAATTGCCGATCTGCTCGGGGTCAGCCGCAATGCGGTCCACGACCAACTCCGCATAGTATCCTCCCATCTCGAGGAGTTTGAAGAAAAACTGGGGTTACTCAAACATAAAGTGCTTTTGGCCAGTTTGGCCGAACGGATCCGCAGACATGATCCCGCGGACCCCGAATTGGCATCGATCGCCGATCAAATTGATAAAACGGAGTGACAGACATGGCTTTTGAAAATTTAACCAAACGGTTGCAAATGGCGCTTCGTCGCCTGACCGGAAAAACCCGATTGACCGAAACCGACATTGAAGAGATGATGAAGGAAGTCCGCCTTTCGCTATTGGAAGCGGACGTCAATTATCAGGTGGTCAAGGATTTCACCGCCGAAGTCAAAGAACTCGCCTTGGGTGAAAAGATCATGAAAGGTCTCAACCCCGGGGAACAGGTCGTCAAGATTGTCAATGAAGAATTGATCAAACTGATGGGTACCGATGCCGAACCCATCCGATTTGCGGAGGGCAAAAAAACCGTCATCATGATGGTTGGTCTCCAAGGCGCGGGAAAAACGACCACCGCAGGGAAACTGGGATGGTATCTGCGAAAAACCAACGCCAAGAAACCGCTCTTGATTGCCGCGGATATCTATCGTCCGGCGGCCGTCGACCAACTGGTGACCGTCGGGCAGAAACTCGACCTTCCGGTTTTCCAAATGGGGATTTCGGAAAAACCGCAAACCATCGTTGCCAAAGGCCTGAAATACGCGGATGAAGGCGGATTTGATCTCGTCATCGTCGACACCGCCGGTCGTCTGCATATCAACGAAGTGCTGATGGATGAATTGCTGGATATCAAGAAATTGTCTTCGCCGCAGGAAATCCTGCTGACGGTCGATGCCATGACCGGGCAGGACGCAGTCAATGTGTCCGTCGCTTTTCATCAAGCCCTCGGACTCACCGGATGCATCCTCACCAAACTCGACGGAGATACCCGTGGAGGCGCCGCGCTTTCCATCCGCAAGATGACCGGCATTCCCATCAAATTGGCGGGAACCGGGGAAAAATTAACGGAAATCGAAGTGTTCCATCCCGAAAGAATGGCTTCCCGCATTTTGGGGATGGGAGATATTCTTTCGCTCATCGAAAAAGCCACGGAAGAAATCGACGAAACCGAAGCGATGTCGATGATGGAAAAGATGATGTCTGGGCATTTCAATTTCAACGATCTGCTCAAACAGATGAAAATGGTAAAACGGATGGGCGCTTTTTCGGGCATCCTCAAGCTACTCCCCGGAGGCTCCGCATTGGCGAATTCCGACAAGATCGATGACAAGCAACTGGTTTTTGTCGAAGCGATGATCCAGTCGATGACTCCCGAAGAGCGAAAGAATCCCGAATTGCTCGAACGCAGCAGTTCCCGTCGGAACCGCGTCGCCGAAGGCTCCGGCCGGTCGACGACGGAAGTGAACCGTTTGATCGGAATGCTCGACAAGCAGCGGCAAATGATGAAACGAATGGCCGGGATGAGCCCCGAATCGCTGGAACGGATGGCGGGAAACTTGCCCCGCATTGACCAAAACCCCACTCCCGGAAAAGGGAAGGGCGGATTCAAACTGTAAAAAAACAACCCGTGGGCATCATTCGGTGGAGTGATGGTCACGGGTTGTGTTGTTTTTTAGGTCAGGGCGAAATATTGGGAGAGGAAACGGACCACAGCGTTATCACGGGCGTCATATTCGAGAACTTGATCTGCCGCTCGCAACAGATCCGGGTGGCTGCCTTTCACGGCCACTCCCAGGGCCGCAAACGAAAGCATTTCGATGTCGTTGTGCCCATCGCCGATGGCGATGACACGGCTACGGGGAAAGCCCAGATAGGCGGCCACGTAAGCCAAGGCTTTGCCTTTGTTGAATTCGGGAGTAAAGACCTCGACGATCGAATCGTACTCCCCTTTGAGATCCCAAACCCGAGCTAAGACCGTTCCTTGGTATTTTTGCCGGATGTAGCTTTCAATCGCTTTGCCGGTTCCCTGCTTTCCGATGATGATGAACCCGTTGGGATCTTCGCTCAAGGTATCCTTGAGGTGCCCAAGATGGATTTCCGAATCGGGAGTGATATGCAAAAGCGGATCGATTTCGTGTTCCTCGCGGAACAGATAGATGTTATCTTTGACCTCGCTGAAAGCGTTGCGGATCAAGTCGACGTTGTTTTCAAAAATGTCGATGATGGCCTCTTTTCGGACGGTATAATTGAGAATGGGGAAAGAAGCGTCTTTGGGATGGGTCACGAGTCCGCCGTTGTAGTTGATGATCGGGGTGTCGAGCATGAACCGATCATAGACGAAACGGCTGCTCCGAAAAGGGCGTCCGGTGGCAATAACGATTTTGTGCCCCATGGCCGTGAGGCGTTTCATGAACCGGCAAACCGATTCATCCAAAGAATCAAAGTCATAAAGAAGGGTGCCGTCCAAGTCGACGGCAATCAGATTAGTGGTCATTTTCCTCACCTTTTTGATTATTATCTCACAATTTTCCTCAATATGCAAACGATTATAATCCATTGAAAAAAGCACCCCGATATTATATAATTTTCATCATAGGAGGTGGATCCTTATGCGCGATGTTTTGATTCATGCCGTTTGGAAGACCACAATGTTGGCCATCGACTGGGTTTCCATCCGCGCTTTTGTCCTCGGACTGCTCACGGGATTCGCCCTCTTGAGCCTCGCCATCGCGATGTTGATGATTTCCGGAGAAAAAAACCGAAAAAAACGGACCAATCGACGCAACGAATGTGCCGATTGCCCCGCTCCGGTCGCAGAATTGATCGTTCAAAAGCAAAAAGAACTCGGAGAAATCGTCCGGATTGCGGAAAACAGTTATTTCCGGGTGGCCTTTGATCTGTCCTTTGATTTGATTCAGGAAATCGCCAAACACTATTTCCCCCATTCTCGATATCCCCTCTATGAGTTGACCCCCCAAGAAGTGATGGACCTCGTCAACTATATCTCCAAACGAGTAGACAAGTTGATGAGCGGAAAACTGATCCGTAAGTTCCGGAATTACCGGATTTCCCTTATTGTCGACATCATGCAAAAGAAAAAAGCCTTCGACAACAGCAAACTGATGAAGGCGAACCGGGAGCTGAAACTTTCAAAAATCCTGTCGATCGGCTCTGCGGTTCTCAACGCCGCCAATCCGATTTACTGGTTTCGAAAGTTGGCATTGAAACCTTCCACAACTTTGGTCACCAAGGAATTGTGCAAGTTGATCATTAAAATCGCCGGTGAAGAGACCGATAAGATCTACAGCAAAAAACTCTTCCAGCCGCCCGTCGACCCCGAAAAAGTGGAAAAGGAACTCGAAGAGACAATCGAAGAAGCCGTAAAGAGTCCGATTGCGGAGGAAGATCTTCCTCCGACTAAATGACAAGAAGGATGCGGTAGCCGTGTGGTTCAAAAAAAAGACCCAAAAGATGCCTGATCGAATCATTCCCGGGATGGAGAGAACCGAAGACACCCATGTTTTCTTCATTCCCAAAATCGCTGAATTGGATGATAAGGTCACTTCCAAACGGACCTTCGTTTCGCCGATATTCGGTAAGCATGTCAAAGACGAAGTCGTGGTTCCGAAGGATCGCCAAGACGGAACGGACATCGACAAGAAGTACGATGCTTTTCGGAAACATAAGAAATTGACAAAAGAAGAAGCCAAAAACCGTTACGGAAATTCCTATTACGAGTTTCACACCATTTCCAACGCCGACAAAAAGAAAATTCTTTCCGGAGAAGTCGATGCGGATGATCTGAATCGTCGTCCGTCCGTTCCGGAAGTCTCTCAAGCGGAACAACCGCAAACTAAGCGCCCGGATTCTCGCGAAACGGATCAGGTTTCCATCACGGAGTTTTTTCAAACCGTTCAAAAACAAGCGGAACAACCCGCCTCCATCCTTTCCGATCTTCCCAATCCCGAAGACGAGTTCGAGATGCATCACGATCGCGGACGCTTGGAACCGGATCGGTTCGGGCCGGTCGAGGAAGAAGAGCAGGACCGGGTATTGTTTCAGGGAAATGAACCCCTTCCCGTCACGCCCCCTCCGTCTCCGATTCCGGATCAGCCACCCCGGTTTGAATCCGAACCCAAAGATAATCCCGCCCTCGAAAAAATGCGTTCCCAGATTCTGACCGATTTTGACACCTATGTTCTGCCTCCGGTCGCCATTTTGAAGAAATCCGCTCCCCGTTCCACCGATACTCCGGCTTGGATACAAAAGAACATCGACATCATCAACCAGACGATGTTGTCTTTCGACATTGCCGGGGAAGTCACCAACTTCACCAAAGGCCCGACTGTTACCCGATACGAAATCTCGTTGGGAGCCGGGGTCCAAACCAAGAAAATCACCGGAATCGCGGACAATTTCCAAATGAACTTGGCAGCTCATTCCATTCGTATCGAAGCCCCGATTCCCGGAAAGACGACCATCGGCATCGAAGTCCCCAACGAGATCCGTGAATCCGTCTGTTTTGGCGATGTCGTCGATCACCCGAAGTTCCTGCAGTCCCGCGATCCGTTGATGGTGGCGATCGGATTGGACATCGATGCCAATCCCGTGTATACCTCCATCGAAGCGATGCCCCATGGATTGGTGGCCGGCAGCACGCAGAGCGGAAAATCCGTTTGCATCGCCGCTATCATTGCCAGCATCTTGTATAAAAACAAGCCCGATGCCGTCAAACTCCTCTTGATCGATCCCAAAAAGGTCGATCTCCAGCAATTCGCCGACATCCCACATTTGGTGACGCCGATCATCGACGACACCAAAACCGCCGTGGAAGCCCTGAAGTGGGCTTGCACGGAAATGGAACGTCGTTATGATGTTCTCAAACGTTTCAAGGCCGTCAACGTCAAAGACTATTATGAACGTCGAGTCCATGACATCGAATTTGAGAAGATGCCGCGTTTGGTCATCATCGTCGAGGAAGCCTCCGATTTACTGATCAACGGGGGCCCCGAAATCGAAGAAACAATCCTCAGACTGACGCAGAAATCCCGTGCCGTCGGCATTCACCTGCTTTTGGCCACTCAACGTCCCTCCGCCGATATCCTGAAAGGCGCGATCAAAGCCAATATTCCGACCCGTTTCGCTTTCAAAGTTCCTTCCACGACCGACTCCATGGTGGTTTTGGACACCACGGGAGCGGAAAAACTCTTGGGCAGAGGTGATATGCTTCTGTCTGAAAACGGAGTGATCCGCCGGCTTCAAGGCGTCTTTTTGTCTCCGGATGAAATCGAATCAATCACCGATTTCATCAAAAATCAAGCCTATCCCGCTTACTTATTCACCCATGAGACTTTGTTGAAAACGTCGCAAACCGAAGACAACGCCGCCGAGTTGGATGAGTTGTTCCGCGCCGTCGCCAAATATGTTGTGGCTGAAGAACGGTGTTCCTTGAACAAAATCACACAAGAGTTCGGAATCGGCTTTAACCGGGCGACCCAGATCGTTTCGTCGTTGGAATTGTACGGGATCGTGTCCCGCAATGTCGGGACCAAACCCCGCGAAGTTTTGGTAGGAGACCTTCGATTGACGGAAATATTGGATAAACTGGGCCGGAATTGAGGGATGTCGATGCCTGAACAAATGGAAGAATCATTCCTCCCGGCAGACGCTTCTTTGACCCCGCCTGCGGATGATTCGCTTTGGATGCGCCGGGCTCTGGTCCGGATCTTGACTTTTTTCGTGACGATGACCCTTGCGGTCATTGTCATGCTTTGGCGGCAAGACGAACCGCTTTTCCTCTTCCGGTTCACTGCCACCAATTTGAATGACGGTCCGGGATTCATGACGGTCCGTCTCTTTCTCTTCGTTTTCTATCTGTACATCACCGGATATTTTGTGTTTTTTGTCGGAGTCTACGGACGCCGGACCTGGATGAACCCGGAAACCCGGGCAGCCACCTTCGAAACCTTTCGTAAGCGGTATGCGCTTTTTGATCTTTGGACCGTGGTGCCCGTCTTCGTGATGGTTTTGGTGGTCCTCACCGGTTTCTTTTTGAGCCCTGCCGTGGTGGAAGGGTCATCGATGGAAACGACTTTTACCGACGGGGACCCCGTCTTGATCGAGCACTTCCTTGATGATTTTGACGCCGGAGACGTCGTCATTGTGCAAGTCGGTTCGGAATTACTGATCAAACGGCTCATCGGCCTCCCCGGAGACGCCCTCGTCGTGAATGAGAACGGGGTTTATCTTAATGGGATTTTGATCGAAGATTATGTTCCTTTGTATCATGCCCCCGGCGATGCGAACGGAATTCCGTATTTTTGGTTTGATGGAACCATCCCTGAAGGTTCGTACTTCGTGATGGGGGACAATCGGATGCATTCGGCCGACAGTCGGATGTTCGGATTTATCGATCAACAGAATATGCTTGGCGTTGTTTGGCTGCCGGCCGGACGATGACCTTTGAAAGCGAGGTGGCTGAAGTGGCACA
>JAKLGB010000037.1:4290-13151 GCA_022710895.1 Bacillota bacterium | reverse complement strand
CCAATTTCGGGTTAGTCAACCAGCTTCTAAAACCTCTTTACGAACTTTTTGGAGCAGATCCCATCGGATGGTACTTGGACGCCGACACCTCAAAGATCACATTGATCATTATGGGGTTGTGGACGGCGGGAGGATCGATGGTCATTTACTTAGCTCAAATGCAGGACATTCCCACGACTTTGTACGAGTCGGCCGAAATCGACGGGGCCGGTTGGTGGCAGAAGACCATCCATATCACCTTGCCGTTGATGACTCCCTCCATCTATTTCAACTTCATCATGGGGTTGATCGGAAGTTTCCAAGTGTTCACGATGGCCTACATCATGACCAACGGTGGCCCCTCGCGTTCCACGTACTACTATGCCTATTACCTGTTTGACAAAATGATGGCGGATAACGCCATGGGCATGGCGAGTGCCATGGCGTGGATCTTGCTTGTCATCGTGCTTATTATCACGATTCTGGCATTGCGTCTCAACAAGTATGTGTTTTACTTGGGAGACGAATCATAAAAAAAGGGAAAAAGGAGAAGAAAATGAAAAAAAAGCTTTTTGCATTTTTGTTGACCATCGTATCCGTCATCGCTTTGACGGGATGCTGGGTCGGCGAAGTCGGCGTCACCACGGTCTTTGACAATAAGGCCGGCGCCGGAACCCGTACCTACGTTCTTGACGTCATGGATGACACCTTGTCCGCAACGCCGATCACCAACCCCGACGATCCCGAAGGGACCGAAGGCAAAGGGGCTGTCATCAACTCCACGCATATTGAAGGCGGAGTCGCTGCGATTCAAACTTGGCTGGCTGCCAACGCACCCAGTTTCGTGACGGTCGCCCCGATGAAGACCGAGGGTTATCATCGGCTGTTCACGATCAGTTTCGAGTTCGACGATTTTGCGGATTTTAAGGCCAAATATCAACAGCTCGTCGATGCTTCCGACACCCTGTCTTGGGCCGACTTCGACGTCGCGGAACAACCGACTTGGACGTGCGAAGGTCAGACCTGCACTTTCTCAGAATCCAAAGCGATCGTCCAAGCTTCGATGGACTGGGCGATCACCGGAATTTGGGAAGATATCTATGTGGAAGCCGATCTCGCCGGGTATGTCACGAAGAATGACATCGCCGTTTTGGCAAACTACAAAGTCGTGATGGGCGAAGCCGTCTATCAGGAATTGCAGCACTTTGATCCGGCGGCCGTCGATGGCGCGGGAACCGGAAAAGTCGTGTATGTGACCAGCGAGAGTTTCACTTTATCAAATCAATATCCGATCAGCGGCTGGGCGATCGGCGGCATCGTCGCCGGTGGTTTGGCGGTCGTGGCCGGCGTTCTCTACTTCGTCGTTTTCCGCAAGAAAAAAGTCTGACTTCATTGATTTCCTCACCGGTTCGGGAAGGAGGATTCCTGATGTACAAATATGGGTGGAAAGATTTCTTCCGCGATGCCACCGATCTCATTTTGGCGGGAATCCTCTTCCTGACCGCGGGGGTCCTTGGGGTGTTTCTCACATTTGGGGCCGCCCTCAAAGCGTTGTTCGCCGTGGCTTTTTCGGTCATGAATCACAAAAAAGCGGTTCGTGTGACCGCGGATTTTTGGAAAGCCTTCAAAGAGGATTTTTTTCGCTCTACCCTGGTATGGGTTTTTGCCTTGGGAATCGGAATCGGATGTTTCTTCGTGATTCGTTTTGCTCTGGATCAAGGGAATCCGTGGGTGGCGGCGACCGGAATCGTCACGGCTGTCCTCACGTTGATTTTCTTGTTGTATTTTTATTCGATGTCGGCGGTTTTTCGGGCGGCTTCTTTCGGCCAAATGGCCAAAAATGCGGTGTTGATGGCTGCGCGTCATCCCGTGGCGATACTTTTGCTTCTCGGCGGTTTGGCGGTTCCGGTACTGCTATTCGGGCTTTGGTACGGAACCATCTTGATTTCTCCTGCCCTTTTTGTGGCTATCGAGACTTGGCATTTGAACAAGTTGTATCGTCCCTATCGGGAAGCCTTTGAACCACCTGAAACAGGAATTTGACTCTGAAAAAAATAGGCCGGACCGTCGGCCTTTACCATAGGAGGAAGGCATATGGAATGGATTTGGGCTCTCGTTTCCGCCTTGGTTGTCGGTATCGGCGGATGGGTAGGAATCATCCTCACCAGTCGAACGGCTCTGGTTCGCGGAAAACGCGAAGGTGCGGATGATTTTTTGCGTCTCATCTTGGCCGGTGGATATGAGACTCGAACCCGAGCTTTTAAAGAATTGAACCGTATTGCCCGCCCCGGGGGAATCGTTTTTGTCGGCGATTCCATTACTCAGGATTATCCGGTTTGGGAGTATTTTCCCGATCTCCTCGTGTATAATCGCGGAATCGGAGGCGATACCACCGTCGGGTTGAAAAAACGTCTGGAAGAAAGCATCTTCGAACTCCATCCTCAAATCGTCGTGCTTTTGATCGGAACCAATGATTTAGCCTTATTGAAAAGCACTCCGGAAACGATTGCCGCCAACATTCGTGACATCGTTGTTACCATTCAAACGCGAATGCCGGAGTGCCGGATTTTGTTGGAGTCGGTCTATCCCGTGATTCCCGATGGCAAAGAACCTCCGGAACGTGACAATGCCGACATTTGCCGCATCAACGCTTTGATTTCTACCGTTCCCGGGGTAGAATTTGTCGATCTCCATTCTCAACTCTGTGACGACACGGGGAAATTACGGACCGAGTATACCGTTGAAGGTTTACACATTAATCAAACCGGATATGCCATGATATCTCATGAACTTCGCCGAAGGTTGAAACCATGAAAAAAGCGGAAGGGGAATCTTCCGCTTTTTACATCAAATTCTCTTATCGTTGGGTCAATTGCTTGGCCAGTACACAGGATCCGAACACCGGATCTCGACGCGCGGGGAACACCGCGAACGTCGGATCGTAACTCCGGACTTTGCGAATAAATTCAGAACGAAGCGGGGTTTCGGCATTTCCGAGTGACCCGATGACTCCGATTTCTCGGTTGTGCAACGACAGCGAACGATCCACCCCGCGAATCATTTCCAGCAATTCGTCCGTAGCGAATTCGATGATCGCTCGAGCATTCGGATCGCCCTCGGCGGCATGACGGGTCACAAATGGGGCGAGTTTTGCTACCTCGGTGCGTTCGGTATGCAAAGCATCGTACAACCGGACCATGTCCATAAACGTCTTTATTCCAAAATGACGAACCAAATCTTCGGTCAAGGGACTGGGCTCGACCCGATGGTCCCACGCCTTTCCCAGCATACTCAAAGCCTGTTTTCCCAACCCGAAAGCACTTCCGAAATCGCCTTCTTTGTAGGAATAGCCACCCGCTCGGTGGGATTTTCCCCGCTCATCAACGCCGAAGGCCACACTTCCAGTGCCGATGATGATCGCAATTCCGGCTTTGCCCTCCAACGCCCCGGCATGAGCATTATGAACATCATTTTTGACCTCAATCAAGGATTGGGAAAAAGCCGGATGATTGCGTAAAGCGGCGGCCACCAAAAAACCGTCTTCCTCGCCCGCTACATCGCCTAAACCGGCGAAAGCAGCGGTAATCTCGGCACCGGGAACCGCTGCCAAACAAGCGGTAGTCGCTTCCAGAATGTTGGCGATCGCCGTTTCGAATGGGACGGTGCGGATGCTGGAGGGACCACTCACCTTTTCCGCCAACGGTCGTAATTGCATATCCGTCAACATCACTTTCGTTTTGGTTCCGCCACCATCAATTCCGATCAACATCCGTGAATTCCTCCTTGAAAACCATCCTTCTTTGAAGGATGAAAAGATAACTCTTTCATATTATACCGCATTTATATTTTTTCCGACAGAGAATCCGCAAAAAACTGCGGAAAGGAGGAATATTTTGAAAACAATCGCCCATTGTATCCATCACACCCACTGGGACCCGATTTGGTATTTCAACACCGAAGACGCTTTGGTGCAGTTGTCCTACAATATGAAAGAATTGTTGAATTGGTTGGAAGAAGGCAGGATACGGGCATTCTTTTTCGACGGACAGACCGCCGCCATCGAAGATTACCTGCGATCGCATCCCGAGGATCGAAAACGCATTGCCCGCGAGGTTCGTTTGGGAAGGCTGGTCATTGGCCCGTTTCACAGCCAGCTAGATTGTTTCATTTCCTCCGGAGAATCGGTCTGGCAGAACCTGCGTCTGGGAATTCAATTCGCCAAAACCTTGGGAAAAACATCTCGGATTGCTTATTTACCCGATTCCTTTGGGCATTCGCAGGATTTCCCCATGGTCTTTCGTCATTTTGGAATTCGTGATTTTGTCATTACCCGAGGTGTCGGAGACGATTACGGAGTCGGTAACGAATTTTGTTGGCGGAGTCCCGACGGCAGCGAGGTACTGGTTGCGGTGATGACGGCCGGGTATGGATATGGGACTTATCCGTTCAAAGATGGGACCTTCTTTAACGAAAAAGCCTCGGATTACAATCTGCGAAAAATCCGTCCATTAATGGATCGTCTTTTGGAAAAATCGAGTCTTCCCGGCGAATTTGTTCTCCCGTTAGGGTTTGATCAAAACCCGGCCATTCCCGATATCGAGAGAAGAATGGCAGAATACAATGCTTCTCAAGACGAGATCGAATTTCGGGAAACCAATTGGAAGGACTTCCTTGGAAGGGTCCGGCAACAAAATCATTCACTTCCCGTTTACCTCGGAGAACTTAATTCGCCGCAATATCACCGAATTCATCGATCGGTTTTTTCGGCCCGAGCTGACATAAAGACCATTCAAGACCGGACGGAACGTCTGTTGACTTATATCGTTCAACCCATGATGGCAGCGATGACGGGACTGGGGGTCCCGTGGGACCAAGGGCTTCTCGATCGGGCTTGGGAACTGTTGATCCGCTCGCAAACGCACGCCTCCGCCACCATGACGGATGATACCAATGCCTTCGTGAAGACGCAAAGCCTAACCGCCCTCCATTTGGGCGAAGCGATGCAAGGATATTTAGTGAAATTGATTTCGTTGTCCAT
Organism: Bacillota bacterium; assembly: GCA_022710895.1. Classification (GTDB taxonomy): domain Bacteria; phylum Bacillota_I; class Bacilli_A; order Izemoplasmatales; family Hujiaoplasmataceae; genus JAKLGB01. The sequence continues at coordinate 8,134 of JAKLGB010000037.1, read as the reverse complement.
CTCGCCGCGATCGGAAAAAGTGATGCCGCTGGTTCTCTTCTCCACGCTTCCCGATCAGGAACCGCGGATGGAACCGTTGGAAATTTATTCGTCGTCTCCGATTTTTGCATTGAAGGATGGAGAAGAAGAGATTCCTTATACCGTGATTCGATCCGAAATCCGAGAAGGCGGAGTCGCCCGTCGCCGTCCGGAGGATCGTGAACCCAATCGCCGCTATTTTGTCACCACGATTTTGCCCGGCATTCTCCCTCGGGCGGGAATTGGATACCGGGTGGTGGATATTCTGGATGGAATCGCTCCCAACTTTGCAAAAAGAGCCAAAACTTTTTCTACTCCTCGGATCGAGAATGAGTTTTACCGAGTCGAAAAGACGCTTTTGGGGATTTCGATTCAAGATAAGAAGAACAACCTCCTTCATGAACGTGCTTTATATTGGGAAGAGTCGGGGGATGAAGGGGATAATTACGATTATTCACCCCCCGAATCCGACTGGGTGCTCATGGACGATCTGAGTTCGGCTGCCCTTCAAGGAGGTTTTGCGGACGAACGCGGATCCGAAATGATTCTGCGGGGAACGATTTTGGTTCCCAAGGATCTGGAGTCCCGAAGCGAAAAACGAGCCGATGTGGAAATGGAATATGAAATCCGGATTAATTTAGGTGAAAACGATCCGGTCATCTACTTGAACGGGAAAATTCAAAACAAGGCCAAAAACCACCGTGTCCGTCTGGTTTTCTCCGGAAGCGGTCCGCAAACCCGATCGATCGCGGCGACACAATACGGCATTATCGAGCGTCCGACACGGGATGCCATGATCGATCATTGGAAAGAGGCGGGATGGTTCGAAGAGCCAAGTCCCACTTTCCCGCTGTTGCATTTTGTTTCCTCCCAGGCGCCCGGAAACGTATTGACGATCTTTACAGGCGGGCCAAAAGAGTACGAATTTATCGGCGACGAAACCGAGGATATTGCCGTCACACTTTTCCGTTCGGTGGGCCATATGGGATTGCCGGACCTTTCCCGACGTCCCGGACGACCCAGCGGATTGGACTTCAAGATCATCGAAACCCCCCAGAGTCAGATGATTGGCGAATTTTCTTGGTCCTTGGGCCTTTCCTACGAGCGAGAAATGGATCCCAATAGAGTATGGAAACACTACATTCGATATGCGGCACCCATGACCAGTTTCCAACGCCAATCATTTGACAAAACGGTGACCAATATCGCCTATTTTCCAACCAACCCTTGGAAAAACGAGTTTCCAACTCGTTTTGATTGGCTTCATTGGGAGGGGAGTCCCGCGGTATTCGGTTCGGTGACGGCCATAGAAGACGGAATCGGTTTTGGCTTGCGCGCTTTCAATTCCGCCGCCGAAAGCGTGCCCATGGGAAAATTTTACCTGAATGAAGGAATCGTTGCGGATCCTTCCTTTCCCGATACTCTCGCACCGCATAAACTATGGAATGGACGTTTTTTTCGAAAATAAAAAAAGCCGATACAAACCGGCTTCGTAGATACCCGCCTCTTTTTGGGCGGGTTTTATTTTTCGGGATATTCCATAATGGTTTTTTTCAACACGTCCAAACACTCGGATTGCGGAACCTTGCGGATTTGGACTCCGTCGATGTATAACAAAGCTTCATTCCGACCTCCGCACAGGGCGATATCGGCTTCTTTGGCTTCACCGGGTCCGTTGACGGCGCATCCCATCACGGAGACGGTGATATTCTTTCCCGAGAGAGCGAGAAACTTTTCGATTTCCACGGCGATGGGGATCATGTCATATTGAATCCGGCCGCAGGTGGGACAACTGATCAACCGGGGTTTTTGATAAAGCCCAAAGTTTGCCAGAATTTCTTTGGCGACCGCAATTTCTTCGACGGGATCGGCGGAAAGGGAAACGCGGATCGTCGAACCCAATCCCTCGCGGATCATCGCCCCGAGTCCGATTGCACTTTTGATCGTTCCCCCGAAGGCGGTCCCCGCCTCCGTGAGACCCAGATGGAGCGGATAGGGGAAAACTTCCGCCGCGAGTTCGCAGGCACGGATGGTATCTTCGAGAGAGGTGGATTTGAGTGAAAGGACGATGTCATGAAAATCGAATTTTTCGAGAAGGCTGACATGGTTCTTTGCGGATTCGACCATCGCCTCGGGCGTCGGATGTCCGTATTTCGCCAACACTCCGGGTTCTAGAGAACCCGAATTGATTCCGATGCGGATCGGAATGTGCTTGGCTCGACAGGCATCCGCGAGGACACGGACGTTATCCTCCTTGCCGATATTGCCGGGATTGATGCGGATTTTGTCCACACCCGCCTCGATGGCCGCAAGGGCAAGTCGATGGTCAAAATGGATGTCGGCCACGACGGGGATATGGATTCGCTTTTTGATTTCCCGGATGGCTTGGGCGTCCGTCGCGTCCAAGACCGCAAATCGTACCAGTTCGCATCCGGCTTTTTCCAATGCCAATACCTGGGCGACGGTGGCCTCGATGTCTTTGGTTTTCGTGTTGGTCATGCTTTGAATCACGATGCGGTCGTTTCCGCCAATCTGGAATCCGCCCACCCGAACGGGGCGAGTCTGGCTGCGATGGATCATGGCTATCACCTGAAAATGATTATACACCATCCTCCCGGAAAACAAAAGCGGAAGCGCCGGTTTTCCCTTGCGGAATCTGTCAAAAATCCGTTGAAAATCGGACCTTAAGCCCTTGTATTTTTGGTGGGATGTGATAGGATAAAAGTAGGTGAAAAAACTTGTTTTTTTCATCGGGATAATCGACCTTCGACGGCAGAAAAAAACCACCTTTTTCAATCCCCCGCCGCCGAGAGAAAGGAGGCCTTTTTATGGAAAAGAAAGTTGAAGTCAAGAAAACGGCTCCGGCTCCCGCCCCGAAACCAGTGGCGAAACCAGAAGTAAAAGCGACTCCGAAACCCGTGAAGAAGTGACATTCGCTCTTTGAAACGGGGTAGCACAAACTGTGCGCCGCCAAGGACATCCCGGTTTGACCGGAAGATGTCCTTTTTTGTTGGGTTCAGACATCTTCCCTATCTTTTTCGGGAGCGAACGTGATATAATGAAATCACTTCCCATTTTCATTCCCGTTTTCGAGGAGGAACCATGAAAAGAAAACAGCCGTTCGCTTCGACCGACTCGACGGATCTCACTTTGATCGATCATTCTTCGGTGACCCCGGAAATCGCCCGCGCCGCGGGAAACCGGGCCCGTCGGAACCTTGGGATTCTTTCCGGCTTATTGGCCATCCTCGGGATCGCCCTCGGTGTCCGTTTCCTTACCGACATCCTCTTGAGCGGGACCGGATGGGGGCTATTCATTGCCGTCGAAGTCGTCGTTCTCGGCTTTGCGGGAGCGTTGGCATGGATTGCATGGCGACTCGATCCCGTCGCTCATGGGATTTCCGTCCTTAACGAAGGGATTCGTTTTGCCAAAAACAACCCCGGTGATGCCGGCATACGCCATGATCTCGGAGAAGCCGAAGTTTTGGAACTGCATCATCCCGCCGGCAATTGGATTTATCTGGCCAAAGACCGTTCCGCCTGGCAATATCGCCGCAAGGGGAAGTTGTCGCCACGGTTGTCCGCCCGTGAACTCAATTCGTTCGAATTGGTCAAGAACGGCTTGAAGTTCGATCCGACCGTTCCCGATCTTTCCGGATCGGATCCGGCTTACGTCACCTTCGGGGTCCTGTTGCGGTTCGCTTCCCCGGAAAAACCGTTCACGGAATTGGAATGCAAAGACAAAGAAACCGCCATCACCGTCGCCGAACGGCTCGGCTGGTTCCAAAAAGGATAAGATCAAAGGGCTCCGATGCGAATCGGAGCCC
>JAKLGB010000037.1:0-4281 GCA_022710895.1 Bacillota bacterium | reverse complement strand
CCGCCATCACCGTCGCCGAACGGCTCGGCTGGTTCCAAAAAGGATAAGATCAAAGGGCTCCGATGCGAATCGGAGCCCCATTTGTTTATTCGACCAGCCATTCCATCATCAAGGTGTCATGATACTCTCCGCGGATCCGCAGGTCCCGGTGGAGAATTCCGATCGGGCGAAAACCCAACCGTTCGTACAAGCGGATCGCATGGACATTGTCGGTTCGTACCGTCAGTTGGATCGTGGCGATGATGTTCGTGGCCTTGGCCCAATCCAACGCTTTCTTGCCCAGGAGCGAGCCGATTCCCAGATGCCAAAACGGTTTTCGGACGGCGATCGCAAACGTCCCTTGATGGCGTTTCCGTTCCCGTTGCGAAGCGCGGACGTTGCAGGTGGCGATGAGGACCCCGTTCACAAAACCGAGCAGGAAGATCGAATTCGGTTCTTCCCCGATTTCACGCAACAGTTTCTGTTCGCCTTCGAGCGTCAGAGCGATCCCTTCTTTTCCAAACAGGAGGTTGTCGGACTCGGCCCCGATCAACGGAAGGTATGCCAAAAGCTGGGCGGCGTCTTCCGGATCTGCTTTGCGGATTTCCAATAGTTGTCCATTTTTCAGTCGGAAAGTCTCCATGTTCATCCCTCCTCAGGATCACCATTTGTTCCAAATTATACCACCATTGTCAAGAAATGGAAGAAAACCGAGTTTTTTTTCCGATTCTTCGATGACGTTGTTTCTCGAGATCGGGGTGTTTCCCCGGAATCGGGGATTTTTTTGGACCGAAACCTTGGCAAGGGGTAAACCTCGTTGTCGCGGATTTACTGGCGGAGAACGGAAGCGTATCCTTATTGTCACTTTCCTTTTTTCATGGGAGAGTGGTATAATAGAGATAAGAGGAGAGCTATCCTATTTTTTTTGTCGAAGGCTCCCCAAAAGAAAGGCAGATCCGCATGGCTCACGAACCGATTGGCACTCTTGATTTTCATAATCTCGGTTTTTCCTACACGAAAACGAAGTGGAATTACCTGTCGCGCTGGCGCGACGGAAAATGGGACGACGGAATCCTCCGAAACGAAGATACCCTTACCATCGCCTGTACGTCGACCTGTCTGCACTACGGACAGGAAGCCTTCGAAGGAATGAAAGCCTACCGGCGGAAAGACGGGAAAATCCAATTGTTCCGCCCCGATGAAAACGCCAAACGCCTTCAGCGTTCCTGCGAACGCCTCCTGATGCCACCAATATCCGTTGAACGGTTCCTGCAGGCCGTGACGGCGGTGGTCCGTGCGAACGCGGAGTTCGTTCCCCCTCATGACTCCGGTGCTTCCCTTTACATCCGCCCCTATGTCTTGGGCGTGGGTGACAACATGGGGGTTCGGCCCGCCAAGGAATATCTCTTCGGGGTCGTCTGTACCCCGGTGGGTGCTTACTTCAAAGGCGGGCTCTCGCCGGTGAACTTCATCGTCACCGATCTGGATCGCGCCGCACCCAACGGAACCGGTCAGGTTAAGGTCGGGGGGAATTACGGAGCCAGCCTCTATCCGCACGAAGCGGCCAAAGAAAAAGGGTTTGCGGACTGTATTTATCTGGATCCGACAACCCACACGAAAATCGACGAAGCCGGATCGGCCAACTTCTTTGCCATTACGCGAACGGGAAAACTGGTCACTCCGAAGTCGTCTTCGATCCTTCCTTCCATCACCCAGATGTCGATCATGGAAATCGCTCGTCGAAACTTGGGGATGGAAACGGCAGAACAGGATATTTTCATCGATCGCCTGGATGATTATGCCGAAGCCGGTGCTTGCGGCACCGCGGCGGCCATCTCCCCGATCGGCGGAATCGAATATCATGGAAAAATGCACGTTTTCCACAGTTTGACCGAAGTCGGCCCCGTAACCAAACGTCTGTATGAATTATTGACGGGGATCCAGTACGGGGATGTTCCCGCTCCCGAAGGTTGGATCTTTCCCGTGGATGAAAGCAATTCCTTGAAATAACCTAGCAGGGGAACCCATCCTTTTCTTCCTCGAAAGTCGGATGGATCCGAGTCAAAGTTAAATTGCATTCAAAGGTGGGATCGTCATGGATCCGAAAAATCGAAAAAAACAAGCCGTTTTCTTTTTGCTGTTTTTAGGCGTCGTCGCCTTGTTTTCGGACTTCGTTCACGAAGGCGGACGCTCGATTTACGGCAATTACCTCGATTTGATCGGGGTTTCGGCTTTCCTCATTTCCTTTATCGCCGGCTTGGGCGAATTCCTGGGTCAAGCCTTACGCGTCGTTACCGGGTATATCGCCGATCAGACGAAGAAGTATTGGACGATGATGTTCATCGGATATGCCATCAACTTACTGTCGATTCCCTTCCTCGCTTTTGTCGACGCTTCCATCTTGCAAGTCGCGTTGGTCCTGATTTTGCTGGAACGGGTCGGGAAAGCGATTCGGGCCCCGGCGAAAAGTGCCCTGGTTTCGTTCACGACCTCGCAGCTGGGTGCGGGAAAGGCATTTGCGGTTCAAGAACTGCTCGACCAATTCGGAGCGTTTTTGGGTCCGATTTTCGTCTACTTCATCCTCGGATTGAAAGCGGAGGCCTTATCGGGATACCAATTGGCTTTCGGAGCTTTGGGCATCTTCGCCGTGGTGACCTTGGTGTTGTTATTGGTCGCCCGGTTCAAATACCCGCATCCCGATCAGATGGAGACGGCTTCCGTATCCCCGAAATTTCGCGGGGATTTGCGTTTCCTGCTGTATATGGCCGCGATCGTTTTCATTGCCATGGGGTTCATCGACTTTCCGTTGATTTCGCTCCATTTCGAACGTTCGGCCACCGTTCCGGTGCTGATGATTCCTTTGCTTTATTCGCTGGCGATGGGCGTCGATGCGGTTTCCGCGATTGTCTTCGGGGCCTGGTTTGACAAGATCGGGGTTCGTTCGCTGATGGTCGCCATCGGTTTGGCGGCCCTGTTCGCCCCGTTGGTTTTTTGGTTCGGAGAAGGATGGGTTCAGATCCTTGGATTGGTCCTTTGGGGTGTGGGCATGGGCGCCCAGGAATCCGTGCTGAAATCGGTGATCGCCACGATCGTTCCCAAAGAACGGCGGGCCACCGCTTATGGCATTTTTTATGCGGTCTTCGGCCTGTTTTGGTTTTTGGGTTCGCTCATCGTGGGCTGGCTCTATGAACAAGGTCTTTTGACGGGAATGGTCGTCTTTTCGGTGATCATGGAGTTGGCGGGGGTTTTCCTCCTCGGCCTATTCTGGAAACGTATGTCGAGAAAGGAACCGGTCCAAGTGTGAAGCGGGGATGAAAATCCCCGTTTTCTTTTTCTTTTTTGAAAAAGATGGTTTTGTCTCTGCCCTTGTGATATAATGCGGTCGAACGTAAATCAATCAACCTACATATTTGCTTTCGGAGGTATCGGATGAAACGAATTGCCATCGTGGTTCTATTATCTTTGAGTACTTTATTTTTGTTTGGTTGCGATTGGATGAGTCTGTTCCAATCGATTTCTGAGGACACCAGCACCTTATCTTCCGCCCTGACCTCGATTTCCGATGGCTTGACCACGGATTCGGGGCTCACGACCGAATCCGGTCCGACGACCACAACGACGACGACCGCGGATGAAGTGAGCGAGCTCGAGATGATGTGGCGGCAGATGATCAACGCCGAATTGACCGGCTTTTCCGCAGCGGCCGAATCTGAGGCCGTCGTTTCCACGGACTATCAACTGGAAATGGGAATTCGGCAGGATTCCGTCTTGCTTCAAGAGACCCATATTCGGGTCTTTGTCCTCATCGATACCCAAACTCCTTACCTGGAAATCCGGACTCAGACCCCGGAGGAGAATCTCTCGGTGATCGACGCGTATGGAACACCGGGCCAAGAAAAACTGTATCTCCACCAATTTCTGAACCAAGAGTGGATTTCTTCGGAAATCCTTTCGGATTCCATCGATATGGATCTGTTCGCCTCGATGACCGAAACCGTGGACATGGCTCCGGAATTCCCGATGGTTCCCCAAGGGGCCCACATCGTGCCAATCGAAAATGGGTATAGAATCACCTTCGGATGGATGGACATCATCGAAGATCCCGATTGGGGGCTGTATCTACAGTCCATGGCCATGGTGGATGAAGAAGCCATAGCGACTTTGGAATTTATCATGACGTTGCATTTTTCCGAGGACGATTCGCAGATTCGTCTGGAGTTGGCGGTCGAGGATGTCGCGATCCCGGACCAACCCGGAATGACTTTCGATATGACCCAGACGTTTTCCGTGACTTTTCCGACG
>JAKLGB010000036.1 GCA_022710895.1 Bacillota bacterium | reverse complement strand
CCATGCCCCCGCCGATCAGAATCTTGTCGGCTTTTTGCAACAGATTTTCGATGACACCGATTTTGTCGGAGACTTTGGCTCCGCCCAAAATGGCGACGAAGGGGCGAACGGGATTGTCCACGGCCCCGCCGATGAAACGCAGTTCCTTTTCCATCAGGAATCCCGCGACTGCCGGAAGATGAGCGGCGATCCCGGAGTTGGAGGCATGGGCCCGGTGAGCGGTTCCGAAGGCGTCATTGACGAAGACGTCGCCCAAACTCGCCCAATATGCGCCGAGTTCGGGGTTGTTTTTCGATTCTTTCTTGCCTTCGATGTCTTCAAAACGAGTATTTTCAAACATTAGAACTTCGCCGTTTTTCATCGCGGCGATGGCATCTTCGAGTTCTTTTCCCCGAGTGAAGGGAATGAATCGAACCGGTTGTCCGAGCAGTTCGGAAAGCCGAACGGCGATGGGCGCCAGGGACGATTTGGCTTTGTCTTCCGCGGTCTCGACACGGCCGAGGTGGGAGAACAGAATCGCTTTGCCTTTCTCGCCGATGATGTAGCGAAGGGTCGGAAGCGCCTGAACGATCCGATTATCGTCAGTGATCACTCCGTTTTTGATCGGGACGTTGAAGTCGACGCGGCATAAGACGCGTTTTCCCCGCAGTTCAATGTCGGTAACAGTCATTTTATTCATCGTTTTTTCCTCCGAAAGTTGATGAAATCCACAAAAACATTATACTCTTTTTCTCCCAAAAATTCCACTCTATTCAATGGGCTTTTTCAGCATGTAAGCATTTTCTTGTCTTGCGGTTTTTCCGGAGGCGGCATCCTGTACCAAACGAGCTTCTTCCATCCGCTTGCGAAAGGGGGAAGCTTCTCCCGCCCGAAGGACCGATCCGTCCGAAAACGTGACTTCGGCCCCTCCGTCTTTGGTTGGTTTCCAACGGCGAATCGCCGCAAAATTGACGAAAAGACCCCGCTCCGACCGCATACTTCGGATGGGCATCAAGACCAATCCCTCCCGACAATAGATCGGAATCTTCGCTTTCCAGCCAAACCGGCGCCGAACCGCCAAGACGCGACCTTCCCACGTCGATAATCCCTCCAGTGCCCACCGACCGAACAACATGGAAAAAGTGAGGTCCGTTTCTTCTTGACCCGCGTTGGAGACGATCAACAGGCGGCCGGATGGTTGTTTTTGCACATAATGGATCATCGTAATCACCCGTGTCCACTATATCACGAATTCGTGGAAGTTCGATTTGAAAAAAAAACGAAAGAAAAAACCGCCCTCGCGAGCGGTTTGGAAAATCATTGAGTGACGACTTTGACGGGTGAATCCTTGGTGATCCGCAATTCGTTTTCGGGATCGAAGAAATGGCATTTGTTCATATTGAAGGCCAATTTGATCTTGTCGCCGATGTGAATGTCGGAACGGGCGTTGACTTTGGCGATGATGTTCGTCTTTCCGACCGAAATGTGGATGTTGGTTTCGGAACCGAGCAATTCGGCGACGTCGACATCGAGGTCCCCCAAAGAGTCTTTGTAGGTTTCCAAAGCGATCAATTCGTCATGAATATCTTCCGGGCGAATTCCGAAGACGATGGGGCGATCCACATAGTTTTTGTCTTTCATCAGTTTGAACTTGGGTTCCGGTAAACGAAGTTTGAGGTTTTCGCAGTAGAAATAACCATCTTCCTGAACCACACCGTTAAGGAAATTCATCGCCGGGGTGCCGATGAAACCACCGACAAACATGTTGGTCGGATTGTCATAAATTTCCTTCGGGGCGCCGATCTGTTGGATATGTCCGTCTTTCATGACGACAATCCGGGTGGCCATCGTCATCGCTTCGATCTGATCATGGGTGACATAGATCGTCGTGGTGTTCAGACGTTCGTGCAATTTGATGAGTTCGGCTCTCATGGCGACACGCAGTTTAGCGTCAAGGTTGGAGAGCGGTTCGTCCATCAAGAAGACTTTGGCGTCACGGACGATGGCGCGACCGAGGGCAACACGTTGACGTTGTCCGCCGGACAAAGCTTTGGGTTTCCGATCAAGGAAAGGAACCAGGCCAAGGATTTCCGCGGCATTTTTCACGCGACGTTCGATGTCGTCTTTCGGCATTTTACGCAGTTTCAAGCCGAAGGCCATATTGTCGTAAACCGACATGTGGGGATACAACGCATAGGATTGGAACACCATCGCGATGTTGCGATCCTTCGGAGCGACATCGTTGACCAAACGGTCATCGATGTAGAGTTCTCCGGCCGTGATTTCTTCCAGACCGGCCACCATCCGCAAAGTGGTGGATTTTCCGCAGCCGGAAGGACCGACGAAAACGATGAATTCTTTTTCGGCGACTTCCAAGGTGAAATCGAACACGGCTTGGACGCCGTTGTCATAGATCTTGTCCAGATGCTTGAACGAAAGGGTTGCCATTGAAATTCCTCCTTAATTCATCAGTTGATATCGTTTTTATTATACCTTTTCCGAGCGCGGTTTCCTATGGGCACTTTGCACAAAAAAACCTCTTATCGAAATAAGAGGTAGACCGCGACCGCGCCCCGGAAGGAACGGATGTCGATTTCGGATACGGAAACAAAATGATCAAGGCGGTAATTGAGCGTATTTCGATGCATGTAGAGATCGGCGGCGGCCCGACTGGCGTTTTGATCGGCTTTGATGAAACCCAATACGGTTTCGATCGTCTCGGCTCCGAAGAGAGTATAATAGTATTTTTTCAGACGGTTCTTCAATTCGAGGTGGTTTCCCTCAACGACTTCTTCGATCATATCGGCAATCGCGTAGATTCCGGGATTCGCTTTCCGCAACAAAGGAAGAAACGGTTCGGCGTCGAAATGGGGACTGTCGGGACGAATAAAAGCCGCAAAATCCTGGAAGAATTCCTGCATGGCCATTTCGCGGATCTGTTGGTATCGGGAAGGATCGTCGAATCCGGGATCGATGATTTCGATGATGCCGTCGGGCCGACGATGACTGGACAATGGTCCGAACTCGGGGAGGGCAGAGCGAAAGGTTTCTTCATCGCCGTGGCGAAGATGAAGATAGATCAGCCGTTCTTTCACCTAAATCCCCTCTCTTCCCGAATCTTGACTTGATATCATTATAGCATGCTTCGATGTGGAAAATGCGATGATTTTCCAAGAAAAAAGGGCGGTTCCCCAAACAGGAATCCGCCCGGAGCTTCTTGGACGATCAGGCTTTGATCAATTGTTCGACGTTGATCACGAAAATCGTGGCGCCGCCGACTTGAACTTCGACCGGAGTGGAGGAAAAAATGCCGAATTCGCTGGAAATGGCATTCGGAACCAGTTTGGTGCGGCGCTTCGAGGTTTCGCTGATGATCTGGATGCATTGTTCCAAAACGTTGTCTTGAACGCCCACGAGGATGGTGGTGTTCCCACTCATCAAAAAACCGCCCGTGGTCGCCAACTTGGTCACAAAGAAGTTTTCTTTGACCAACGTTTTGATGACCTTGCCGGCATCTTCATTCGATACGATCGCCAGAACCAGTTTCATAGTCAGCACCACCTTTTTTACGTATTTTATCACATCAACCGGCAATTGGAAAGTGGATACATGAAAATATGACCCCGTTTTCGCCGGAAAACGGGCAAAAAAAGCATCGTCCGCAGACGATGCCTCGGGTTCATCCGATCGATCCGGTCATTTCCAGTTTGATCAGTTGATTCAATTCGACCGCATATTCCATCGGCAATTCGCGCGCGAAGGGCTCGATGAAACCCATCACGATCATTTCCGTGGCTTGGTCGGCAGTCAAGCCGCGGCTCATCAAATAATACAGTTGCTCGTCGCTGACTTTGGAGACGGTCGCCTCGTGTTCAATCTGACCCCGGAAGTTTTGGACGACGTTGCGGGGCAAGGTGTCGGAGGCGGATTCCCGATCGATGATGATCGTGTCGCATTCGATTTGGGCTTTGGAAAATAACGCGTGGGGGCCTTCGGTGACCAGGCCTCGATAATTGACTTTTCCGCCTTTGGCGGCGATGGATTTGGAAACGATTTTCGAGGTGGTATGTTTCCCCAAATGAATCATTTTCGCTCCCGTGTCCTGGTATTGACCTTTTCCGGCAAACGCGATGGAAATCGTCGTTCCTTTGGCATAATCGCCTTTGAGGATGCACGCGGGATACTTCATATTCAGACCGGAACCGATGTTTCCGTCGATCCATTCCATATGACCGTGAGATTCCACCAACGCCCGTTTGGTCACCAGGTTGATGATGTTGGTCGACCAATTCTGAATCGTCGAATAGCGGCAATACCCGCGGTTCCCCACAAAAATCTCGACCACGGCCGCATGCAGGGAGTCGGCGGAATAGATCGGAGCCGTGCATCCCTCGACGTAGTTGAGGGAGGCTTCGTCTTCGACGATGATCAATGTCCGTTCGAATTGTCCCATCCGTTCCGAGTTGATTCGGAAATAAGATTGCAACGGCTTGTCGATGCGGACGCCTTTGGGAACATAGATGAACGACCCCCCGCTCCAAACGGCGGTGTTGAGGGCGGCGTATTTGTTGTCGGAAGCGGCGACGATGGTTCCAAAATACCGACGAAAAAGATCGGGGTGGTTCCGCAGTGCGGAATCGGTGTCCAAGAAGATGACCCCTTGATCGACCAATTCGCGGATCGTGCTGTGATAGACGGCCTCGGATTCAAACTGGGTGGTCACCCCGGAAAGGAACTTCTGCTCCGCTTCCGGAATTCCCAGGCGGTTGAAGGTGTCTTTGATGGCGGTCGGGACTTCTTCCCAACTGCTTTCGACCTTTTCGGAAGATTTGATGAAGTAAACGATGTCGGAAAAATCGATGTGGGATAAATCCGGCCCCCAAGCGGGATTGGGGTGCCGGAGAAATTCCTCATACGCCCGAAGCCGCAGGTCGAGCATCCAGTTCGGTTCCCCTTTGATTCGGGAAATCTCGGCGACGACGTCACGACTCAACCCCCGTCCCGTGGAAACCACGGATGGGGTCTCGGTGGAAAATCCATATTGGTATTCGCCGACGATGGTTTCGCCGGCATGTTTCTTGGGGTTATTGCCCATCAGGGGTCACCTACTTCTTTTCCAACGTCTGCAAAAAGGCCTGCCAGGCGATCGAAGCGCATTTGACGCGAGCGGGAAACTGACGGACCCCGGCATAGACTTCGGCTTCTTCCAAGTCGACCGCAGGGTCGAACGGCTTTCCGGACACCATGTTCAAGTAATTGGCAGCGACCGCATGGGCGGTCTCAAGCGGTTTTCCGATCATCGTTTCGGTCATTACCGAGGCGGAAGAACAACAGATCGAGCAGCCTTTGCCTTCATGACGACAATCGCCGATTTTTCCGTCTTCAAGCCGCGTCTGAACGGTAATTTCGTCTCCGCAAGACGGGTTCTTGATGCGGACGGTGACATATCCGGGGTCCGTTACCAAGCCTTTGTTTCGCGGATTTTTATAATGATCGAGGATGATTTCGCGATACAGGTTATCCAATGAGTCCATGAGGTTGCCTCCTAGAAGCCGATGTTGCGGAAAAAACGAACCGCTTCTTTGATGGTTTCGACGAACCGGTCGCCATCGGCGAAAGTGTTGTAGAAAAAGAAGGATGCCCGCAAACACGCGTCGATTCCCAGCCGTTTGATCAACAGTTGGGCACAGTGATGTCCCGCCCGCAGGCATACTTTGCGCTCGGCGAAAAATGTCGAAGCGTCGTGGGGATGCACTCCGTCAAGATTGAAGGCGATGATCCCGGACTCGGCGGATGGATTGTAGATCGTCACTCCGGGAATTTTTTTCATTTGCGTGAAGACATATTGCCGAACGCGGCGCGTATGGTCTTCCATCTTGTCCAAATCGGAAGCGTTCCAATAATCAATGGCGGCGCCCAGGCCGATGACCGAGGCGATCGGCATCGTTCCGGCTTCAAATTTATAGGGAGTGTCTTTCCAAGTCGAGACGTTTTTTTCGACGATGTCGATCATGTCCCCGCCATATTCGATGGGTTCCATGGCATCCAACCATTTCCGACGGCCATAGAGAATGCCGATTCCGGTCGGTCCAAGCATCTTGTGGCCGGAAAAAGCGAGAAAATCGACGTCCAATCGTTTGACGTCGATGGGCATATGCTGGACGGCTTGCGCCGCATCGACCACCACAACCGCCCCTCGGGCATGCGCCAAGGCGATGATTTCCGCCATCGGGGTCACATAGCCCATGACATTGGACACCAGGGTCAACGCCACCACTTTCGTCCGTTCGGAAAGAACCGAGCGGAACCCATCGAGGGTGATCCGATGTTGTTCGTCGAGGGGAACATAAACCAGCTGCGCTTTTTTCACCGAAGCGACATGCTGCCAAGGTAAAACGGAGGAATGGTGTTCCAGTTCGGAAACGATGATTTCGTCGCCTTCCCCCACTTGTTCCATTCCAAAAGAAGCGGCGACGAGATTCAACGCCGCGGTGGCACCCCGGGTATAGACAATCTCCTCGGGATCCGCGTGAATGAATTTGGCAACTTTTTCCCGGGTTTCCTCGTACAGGCGGGTGGCTTCATAACTCTGGAAATATACCCCGCGATGGACATTGGCGGACAACTCGCGGTAATACCGGTCGACGGCGTCGATGACGGATTGCGGTTTGAGGCTGGAAGCGGCATTATCCAAAAAAACGGAATCCGCATCCATTTGCGGAAAATCGCCGCGCCACGGATTTTTTTCCATCAGAGATCCGCTCCTTTCATTTTCCGGTTGATCCGGCGGTTGACCTGCCGGGCGAGGGCGGGTTGGGTGATTTTGTTCAATAGCGGGGACAGATATCCCGCCACGATCAAGCGTTTGGCTTCGCTTTCGGTCAGCCCCCGGGTTTGCAGATAATACAATTCTTCCGGATTGATCTGACCGATGGCACATCCGTGACCGGCTTTGACGTCATACTCGTCGATCAGCAATTGGGGTTCGACGGAAATAACCCCTTTTTCCCCGAGGATCACTCCGCGGTTGGTCTGTTGGCAATCGGAATGGTGATTCCCCTTGCCAATATGTCCCGATACGGCGAGATTCACGACCGCATCGTGGGCGGAGATCAACAGATTGGTTGTCGACGAAGTGGTTTCCGGGGCGAGATGACGCGTCGTTTGCGTGATCTTCCACTGTTCTTTGGTCCCGGCGATGGCCAGGAGATCGGCGGAAATCCGACTTTCTTCCGCCACGAGATCCCATTCATCCTTCATCGTCAGCCGCGATCCACCGATGAGTCCGGTGGCGATTTCCAAGGAAGATCCGCGGTCCATGGCCGCAAAACGATCGACGATTTGCACGGAAGCATCGGTCCCCAAATACAAATCCGTCAATGTCAGTGAGGCCCCTTCGCTCAGTTCCAACGAAAGCGCAAAAGCCCCTTGATCCGGGGTCGAAAGATGAATTACGTTCAAAATCGCGCGGATTCCGGAAGCCAGGCGGATTCGCAAATGATTGGCTTCCCGGAAGCCCGGCAGCACCAAAGTGACCGGCTCCGCCCATTTTTGGGAATTGGCGATGGAAAGCGAGAATCCGCGGTCGGTCAGTCGAAAACCGGGAAAGTCACCTTCATATTCGATAAATGAGGGACGAAGGAGGACCACCCGGTCCCCTTCGAGATAGCGGGGAAGATTCATCGCTTCATCCTCGCAGCGGACCGGGTTTCTTGGTCGCGCAGGTTCCGAGGGATACCGGGGTTTTTTCGGGTTCTTCCCAGGTTTCGATTCCCAGTTCCGCTTTGAGCCAGTCGTAGCCTTCCGCATCGATCTTGGCGATCAGTTCCCTTCCTCCGGTCTTGACGATCCGTCCTTGGAGGATGATATGAACGACGTCGGGGACGATAGTGTCCAAAAGCCGTTGATAGTGGGTAATGAGGATCATTCCCAGTTCCGGCGATTTCATCGCCGTGACGTTTTCTCCGACGATGCGTAAAGCATCGACATCCAATCCCGAGTCGATTTCGTCGAGCAGGGCGATTTTCGGACGGAGAAGCTTCATCTGCAGGATCTCGTTGCGTTTCTTTTCTCCGCCCGAAAATCCTTCATTGAGATGACGATGAGCCAATCCCGATCCCATTTTGAGTTCTTTCGCGGCGTCTTCCAGGGACAGGATGAATTTTCCCAAACGCAGATGCTGCCCTTGAGGGAGATGGGCTTGAACCGCAGCGCGGACAAAATCAAAATTGGTGACCCCGGGAACTTCCACGGGGTTCTGCATCCCCAAAAAGAGGCCGAGACGGCTGCGCTCATCGACGGTTTTTTCGTTAAGAAGTACTCCGTCCAGCCGGATTTCGCCGTTTTCGATGACATATTTGGGATGGCCCATGATCACTTGGGCCAAAGTGGATTTTCCGGTGCCGTTGGGTCCCATGATCGCATGGGTTTCTCCACCTTTGACCGTCAGGTTGATTCCCTCGAGAATGACTTTTCCTTCTACGGAAACGACGAGGTCTTTGATTTCGAGAATTGACATGGTAATCCCTCCGCATCAAACGCCTTTATTTTACAATATTCGCTCTTCTAATGCAAAAAATATGTCGGTATTTCGAAAAAAAGAGCCGTTTCGGCTCCATTTTTCATTTCTCGATGATTTCGGCCCCGAGGATTTCCGGGCTCTTGACATGCCGAGTTTTGGTTTTTTCCAATAATGCGCGGACGACGGTCAGGAAGAAGAACGAGAAAACCGTGATGGCGATGCCGATCACATAAGCGCCCATCCCGAGAGCCAGTCCGATCATCGCTCCCAACCATAGCGTGGCGGCGGTCGTCAACCCATAGATGCCGTTGCTGGATTTGAGAATGGTCCCGGATCCGAGAAAACCGACCCCGACCACGACTTGGGCGATCACCCGTTGACGTTCGAGGTTGACGGCGATCTGTTGAGCCGCCAGATCCACGGCCAAGGTCAGAGCTTCCTGATACAGGTATTCTTGGACCAAAGCGATTCCGCAAGCGCCAAAAGCGACCATGAGGTGGGTCGTGACCCCGGCGATTTTATGACGCATCTGCCGTTCGAAACCGATGATGCCGACGAAAACGGCCGTTAAGCCCAATCGCAGGCAGATTTCCCATAACGAGGGATTGAGGTCAAGCCAGGAAGCGGTGAATACAGAAATCATAACCATCACTCTTTTCAACCAAAGCGAACGTTTGAAAGCGTTTGCTTTATGGAATTATTATTATAGCAGATTCGAATACTCAATGCAAGCCATCTTTTCAAGAAAAAAAGGCGGCGCCTTCCGTCGTTTTTTTTGCCTGAAAACGAGGGAATTCGTCGCCATAAAAAATCAGTCTTTTTCTTTCGTCCGCAAGGGATTGACATGGATCATGCAGTGCTTGACGTTGGGAATTCGTTCCTCGATGTCGTCATGCAACAAGTGGGCGATGTGATGGGCTTGCCCCACAGTCAGTTTCGGATCGACGGCAATCTCCAAATCGACGAACAACCTCGTCCCGAAAACCCGAGTCTTCAGGTCGTCCACATGGAGGACACCGGGATGGTCGGCGCAAATCGCGGTGATTTCGGTCACGACGGCCGGATCGGCAGCTTTGTCAACGACTTGATTAAACCCCGTCCGGATGATTTCGACACCCAATTTGACGATTAGGGCGGCGATGAAAAACGAAGCGATCGGTTCGAGAATCGTCCATCCGAGGAGCGCTCCGCCAATCCCGAGAAGAACCCCGGAAGCGGCGAACACGTCGGAACGGTGATCAAGAGCCATTGCCGCCAGCGCCGATGAATTGGCTTTTTTGGCTGCCTTTCGGGTCAAATGGAACAACGTCTCTTTGATGAGAATCGTCAAACCCGCTCCGCCCAAAGCCAACCAGGTCGGGGGAGCGATCGGGACACCCTGAAAGAGAAACCCGATCATCGATCCAACTGCCGCCCGGGCGATTTCCAAGGCGGTGACCAACAAGGCGACCCCGAGAAACACGGAGACCATACTTTCGTATTTTTCATGTCCGTACTGGTGATCGGTATCGTGTTCTTTCCGCGATAATTTACCGAAAATCATCACGGCCAGTCCGGTGGCGACGTCGGAAAGGGAGTTGACCGCATCCGACAACAGAGCGGTGGAATTTCCCAACCATCCGACAATGATTTTCATCGCCGCCAAAAAGCCGTTGACGGCCATGGTCCCCCCCGAGACGCGGACAATAATGCGTTTTTCGGTTTCGTTACGGTTTTCCAGCTGTTCCATCGAAATTCCCTCCCAGGAAATAAAAATGCGGGGCGTTTGTTGAACGTGTCCCGCATGGTGGCATGCTGTCGAATCGACCCAAGGCGTCCGGATACCCGAACGCTTTGACTTCTTTATTATAAGGACTGCGCCTTTTTTTGTCAAGCGCAACCCTCATTTCAAAAAGAAAAACGACGGCCGGGAAGGCCGTCGATGGGAAATCGTTAAGCTTCGGGTTCGTAATCCCCGAATACCTGATCGTGGTAAATGGCGCGAATGCGGGACAAACGCAACTTTAATTCGGCGTCGCTTTGGTTACAGAAGGCAGGAACTGAATTGACGTACGTTCCTTCCGCCAAGCGATCGGCAACGATGATGTTGAGGTACCCGATCACATACATCGAATCATGGATGGGGGCGAAATACGCATCCATCGCCTCGATCAGCGAAGCGGGGAGTTTGGGAAGGACGACACCATAATTTTCCAAGACTTCGGCGGCGTCATTGCCATAGACCATCTGATCGAATCGATATTCACAGTACAGCTTCAGTTGTTGGAGCGAAGGGAAGGCTTCGGTGTTGTCAACCCCTTCGGAATAAACCCAGGCATCTTGAGAATTCTTGATGTTGGCGAACAACGCCGAAGGCCGTTCGAAGTTGGACCCTTTTTCGCATTGCAGAAACGCGAGTCCTTCGGCGGTCTCGACCAATCCGCTGTACAAAAGCGATGTCTTCTGCAGATTTTCGGTCGTCAGGTATTCCTGATAAGCCGCGGCGAGGGCTTCGATCAAGGCGTTTTCCATCCCGGCTTCTTTGGCGGAAAGATAAGTCGTTGATGTCGTTCCGGATAAATCGGTTTGGCTGAGAATCAATCCGTAACGCTTGAATTCGCCCCAAGTGGGATCGGAACGAAGCGCCTTGTTGTAAGTGCGGATCAAGGTGGTAAAGCTGTTGGTCTCCGCGGCGGAGAGATAAGTGCGGATCGCCGTGGCGAACCGTTCGATCAAGGCATCGTACGCCGTCCGATCTTCGAAATCGGCGAGGAAATCGGCATAGACATCGGCAGTGCCGTCTTCGTCACGGTCCACCGTGATCGACAACTTGTCGGCAAAAAGATCGAAATAGCCGTCATAATATTCCTGAATG
Organism: Bacillota bacterium; assembly: GCA_022710895.1. Classification (GTDB taxonomy): domain Bacteria; phylum Bacillota_I; class Bacilli_A; order Izemoplasmatales; family Hujiaoplasmataceae; genus JAKLGB01. The sequence goes on along the minus strand of JAKLGB010000036.1, from coordinate 2,110 downwards.
AGGCCGGAGAGGTAATCGGCCAGTAATTCCCATTCGTTTTCGCGGATACCATCATAGATGATATAGGGCTGGAGGGTGGATTTGACGTAATAATTGCGAACCATTTCCGCCTCGCTGGTGACCCCGTAAGCGAGGAAAAGCCATTGATTCCACTGGTAATAGCGGGAATAATAACTTTCTTCGAAGCTGGTCTTCAATTCCGCCAAAGTGGCGAGATGATCCTTGATTTTCTCCGAACGGTTGAGGTCTAGATTGAACTCGCAGCCGATTCCCGAATCGGTGCAATAAACCAACGGGAAATAATGATTCATCGCATAAGGCATTTGGGCGGCATACATCGAATAGAGGGTGGCGTTGCGTTCCATCGCATAGACGATCAGTTGGTCGGCGGTGATTTGGGCACCGTCCATGGTGGCGACGATGGAAGCGGATCCCTCGTTGACCGGGGTATATCCCGAATAGGCCATCTGGTAATCCAGACCGAGATAATAATCCAGTACTTTGAAATTATGTTGGGCCCGTTTGGCTCCAATGATCTTGGACAAGGTTCCCGAGGTTTCTTCGTTTTTCACCATCAAACGTTCCACGATTTCATCGTATTCTTCTTGCGAAATGAACGAAAGTAAATCCTGCGTTTTCGCATCAAAGCCCGAGAGATTGGCCTTGGCGCCGTTGGGATCGTTGAGTTTGAGGATCAAGTAGGCGGAAGTATCATTGGCTCCGGGGAATGAAGCCGGAACATAGGAATAGGATAATTTGGTGGCGGCCGGGTCGTCGAAAGCAGCCAAGGTTCCGAAAAGGAATTTGGCCATGTCCGATTGGACGGTGAAAGCGTCGGTATAGGCGACCTTCAGTTCCGGGATCGCCATCAATTCCGCGAGCGTGGAATCGGTTTCGATCGGGGTACGGAAATCACCGTAAACGAGATTATACATTCCCAAGAACGCCGCCAACAGCTCATCGTCGGTCAAGTCGCGGGTATTGGAGTCGTTGAATCCGAACGAAGGAACTTGATCGATGGGCAGGGTTCCGGTGTACAGCCGGAGTTTTCCCTGATAAGAAACGAGATTAAAGGCACGGAGCACGTTTTTGGTGTCTTCTTCGTTGACGCACCGAATTTTGATGGCCGTGACGTCTTGATAGTAATAATCCTTGTAATAGGCGGCCACATCTTCTTCGCCGATGTACCAGGTCTGGGCGGAATACGCGGAATCGACCATGGCTTCCCGGGCAAAGTTTTCTTTCCCGCAGAGCATACGGACATAGGCTTCTTCGTTGCCTTCGAATCCGAGCAGGAACATATTGTTCTGATAAGTATCGAGATAATCCTGACGTTCGGCTTCGGTCAAAGCGGCGATCTGTTCGTCGGTGAGTAATCCGAACGTGAGATACTGGATCTTCTCTTCGATTTCTTCGGCGGTCACGGCTTGGGCGTAGGTACTGAACAGGATCTCATCGATCATCATCAACAACAGATTGAGACCGTCGTTGATTTTGAATTCCTGATAAAAATCGCCATAGGTGACAGAAAATCCGTCCCCTTGGAAGAAGATTTCATTCATGTTCGACGGTCCGGGGATTTGGCCAATCGTCGTGGTGGCCGTCGTTGCGGTGGTGGTGGCGGTGGTGGTGTCCTTACATCCCAAGACGGCAAAGGCGACCGCGGCGATCATCGCGGAGAGCATCAGGCGTCGGGCGAGCGTTTTTTTCATGGTTCGTACTCCTTTGAATTGTCAGTCGCTATGAATATTATATCGTATCAGCGGAAGTTTACATCTGGCTTTTTGCAAAAACATCCCCGCCGAGTCGTCTTTGATGATATCACGGCCCCGTGTGCATCCTGTGAGAAAAGAAAACGACGGCACGGGGCCGTCGTCGGTGATGTGGGGATTCTTTATTCGGGTTTGGAATAATCCATCGCCAGATAACGTTTGTACATCGCGTAACGGCGTTTGGAATCATCGAGGTTGGCCTGAAGCAGTTCTTCGGCCTTGTCGGGGTTGATTTGGGCCAGTTGGTTATAGCGGGTTTCCGACATTAAGAAATCGCGGTACTTGCTCCAATCGGGTTCTTTGGAATCCATCTGGAAGGGATTCTTGCCTTGTTCCAC
>JAKLGB010000035.1 GCA_022710895.1 Bacillota bacterium | reverse complement strand
CTCGGTAAAATGACATTCGATCACCGGCTTTCGAATCCATTATATCATACAAACGCTTTCATCATACCCCAAAAATGAAGGCAAGGGCGGTTTCCTTTTCAAGAAAATCCCGTCTGCCGATTCTGGCAGACGGGGTGGATCACATCGGATTAAAAATGACGGGTGAAAATTTCCCGGTCGTCCAACAACTGCTCCACAGTCCCGATTCCGAGTCGGCGCAACATTTCGATGACATAGGGATTGTCAATCGGAGTCGGGTACATCGACTTCCGGGCATACTCCCTGACTTTGCGTTTGGCGGTGTCCTTTTCGATCAATGCCCTCGGTCCGCCCACGCAGCCCCCTTGGCAGCCCATACCCTCGATGAAATTGGCATGGAGGATGCCGTTTTCCAAATTTTTGATCAGTTCTTTGCATTCGGGAACGCCGCTGGCGAATACCGATTTGACCTGAATCGGTTTGAACGGCCGCAGTCGACGAAGTGTCAACTCGACCGCAAGACTCACCCCGGAGGAAACCGCATAGAGCCTCCCGGCAGTCGAGGAATGTTCCCGGACGTCCGTCTTCAGGCCATCGGGATCGATTTTGGCGGCGTTGAAGATATCTTTGGCTTCTCGAAAGGTTAATACCACGTCGACGGCGTCTTTGATGTCTTCTTCACGGGCTTCGGCTTTTTTGGCCAAGCAGGGGCCGATGAAAACCGTAAAGGCATCCGGAACCATTTTCTTGATTACGCGTCCGGTCGCCACCATCGGAGATACCGACTTGGGAACATGGGAAAGCAACTCCGGATGCAATTTTCGAATCATCTGCAACCACATCGGGCAGCAGCAACTCGTCAACACATAATCTTGTTCATCGTGAATCCGGGCATCGAATTCCAAAGCTTCTTTGAGCGTCAAGATGTCCGCAAATAGCGAGACCTCCACAACCCCTTGGAATCCCAATTGTTTGAAAGCGGATCGCAGTTGTCCGTCGGTTACGACGTCGAATTGGCTCAAAAAGGCCGGAGCGATCAAGGCATATACCGGGCGGGATCCGTCGCGAATGGCTTCCAAGGTTTTCATCAAGTCCGGAGACCGCAACACGGTCTCCATTTTGGCGGCATCCAGACATTGCGGACAGGGACCGTTTCCGAGGGATTGGACCCAATTTCCGCTTTCGTCCCGTTTGATATGACGGAAAAAGCAGTCTGCAAACCGGCCTCCCGACTGTGGACAATCCGGATGGAAAGATTTCCACGCTTCCGGTTTCTGACCGGGTTTGAGAACGCACTCCAAGTGGAAAGGGTCGTACTGCAGTTTACGGAGAACATCGTCCGCTTCACCGGTCTCTGCCGAGACTTCGATCCGACGGTACAAATCCTCAAACGACAACGTTACGGGTAAATCTTCGTCCCAAATCACGATCTGTTCCTCCTTATCGCCGGTACATGATCCGCATCCGCGGACGGAAATTCATGAATGCACGAATTCGACGTCGATGGTAATAGTCGCCACTTTGGCGACTGTTTCATGGATGGAACAGTACTTTGCGCCGAGTTCGACGCTGCGAAGAAACTGTTTTTCATCCGAGGGGTTCACGATTCGCATTTGGATGTGGACGGTTTCGAGGGTGGACGGAACTTCGGTTCGTTTCTGTCCGGTGATGTCCAGTGTCGCTCCGTCGAATTTCAACCGTTTTTTTTCGACGATGTCCAGAAAGGTGGCGTAGAAACAGGATCCCAAAGCTCCCAACAAGAGGTTATAGGGTTGTAGTCCTTTCCCCTGTTCGCCGATGTGAAAAGTTCCGGCTTCGACAGTCATTTCGCCGTCAAAGCCACTGGTAAAACGCATTTTTACGGGTTCAGTTGCCATGATGGGTCTCCTTATCATCCTTTGTCCGGTTCATAAAGACCGACGACTTTGGGCATTCCTGCGAGCGTAAAATTCGACGAGTTGATTTTGTAGGTATTGGTCCCATCCCCTTCGATTTGCTCGGGGTTGGTGAAATACAGTTCGGAGATGCCTTTGACTGCCACTCCCAATAAACTGCGAATCTCCAGATTGACGGTGATTTTCGAGAAAACGTTGATCTGACTCGACTCCCAAAAATGGAAATCCTTGGGAACGATCAGGTTGACGATGACGTTGTTGCGTTTGGTTTGTTCGTTATAGAGAATATAGACCCGGCTGTCGTTTTGGGTCATCGGACCGACGAATTCGAACACCTCATTGTCACGTTTGAATTTCAGCGAATCAAAGGAGATTGCAGAGACAACTCTTCCTTCCACCACCTTGAACGGAATTTTCACCGAAATGAATGAAAATTGCGAGGGATCGCGAAATACTTCTTCTTCCGAAACCCGTTTTTCGATCATGTGAAAATCCAACACCTTTTTCCCGACATATTTGTCGATATACCGGGAGGATTCATCATAGATCAACATCCGGTCCATGAACTCAATGATCGAGTAGTTGGCAGAAGCGAATTGCAACTCGCGGAATAATTCCGCCCGGCGGTTGGCATCTTCGTTCGCTCGGGTCACCGTCCGATTGTGCATAAAGATCAAAAGCGAGAAAGCAGTGCTCGAACAAAACGAGGCAAAGGCGACGAACAGGGTCGCAATGCGGATGCCGATGACGTTGAAAGTCCGGTCCAAGAAATCACCGAACGCCAAAGCAACGATCATCACCACGAAAACAAACAAACTGATGATGGCTAAAGTCTGATAGATGGAACCTTTATTCTTCATGGGTTTTCACCTTTGGGTCGACCTCATCGGGCCCTTTCTCTTTTTCGGCGCGTTTCCGGCGTTTTTCCTGATACATCAGTTGATCGATGGAGCGGACAAAATGACTGATGGAGGGGAACGAAGAATCAAATAAAGCCGCTCCCGAACTCGTTTCGATCCGGTATTCTTTACCGGATGTCTCGTTATAAGCGGAGAGCCGGGACCGGATTTCCCGGTGGATGCGTTCCAGATCGGTCTTGGCGGTGACATCGGCGATGACGATGAACTCGTCACCACCCAATCGTGCGACCACATCGCCCGGGCGGATGGTCTCCCGCATGATCCTGGCAAATTCACGGAGCGCGGCGTCTCCCTCGAAGTGTCCAAAACGATCATTGATTTCTTTCAATTGGTCGAGATCGAAATAAATGGCTCCGAAGGCATCCGCGGGACGGAGGCGAAGCCGTTGGTTAATGTAATAATCATAGGATTCCCGGTTCCAAACCCCGGTCAATCCGTCCAAATGGACTAGACGTTGTTGCAAAAACATATAGAGAATGATCAAAGAGATCCCGACGCTGCTCCACATCAAAAGCGAACCATAGAAGAGGGTTTGGAGGATTCCGCCGGCCACCGGCAAAATCGTTCCCAAAACCATCAGAAACAAATCGCTACGGACGATTTTCCGACTGTTTTTCATAATCAAGGCGATGGCCAAGGCCATATAAAGATATGTGACTGCCGAATTGACCAAAAACCACGGACCGCGATGATACACGTTTTGGGCATCGATCGAAAACGATAGACCCAAGGACGGTGAAAGGAAGACCAAAACCGCATTGAAGATTTGCGGGACAATGAGAATGAGCGCGGTGGTCGATGAAACCCGATCGTTGGGAATGATCATCCGACGGAACAAGAGATACCAATACAGGGTCAAGAACGGGGCGGTGAGGAAAAGGATGATATGAAGAAAAACGGAAACGGGGCCGAGCCAAGGCAACGGATTTCCGTTGATCAAGCAAGTCAGCGTTTCGATGATCAATTGAACGATAATGATCAGCGTCGTGACGAAAAAGGCTTTATTCAGTTTTTCTCGGCGATCCAAACGGAAAAAAGCGATCAGTCCGACCATTATCAATGTGACGACGGTCACCAGATTGACATCCACCCGAAAATAGGAATTCATGGCAGCACCTTCTTCGAAAATTCATCGTGAGGCATGGGGGATTCTCAACGTTCAAACACCGTTTCTTCCAGTGGTTTTCGCTCATAATGCCGCGGATTGGGGGTACAATCGTCGGCAGGGTATCCGAGGGGAAGAAGGCAATAAGGTTCGATTCCTTCGGGAAGCATAAACGCCCGTTTCAAGGCTTCGGTATCCACCCAGCAAACCCAAACCGAACCCAAACCGAGGTCCGTCGCCCGCAACATCATATGCGTCGTGACGATGCTGGCATCCATTTGACCGGAGTTTCTCCCGGTGATCGGATTGACCCAGGCGGAGGCGTCTTCGGAACAAACCATCAAAACGATCGGAGCGTTATAGGCGGATTTGGTAATAGATCGAACCTTGGACAAGGCTTCGGGGCTTTTCAAGACATAGATCCTTTGGGGCTGGAAATTTTTGGCGGTGGGGGCTAAACGACCCGCCGAAAGGATCTCCCGAAGGTCGTCTTCTCTCACCGTACGCCCGGAGAAGTTGCGAACAGAAAAACGCGATTGGATCAACGAAAGATATTCCATATTGGTTTCCCCCTAAAACGATAGCTGTAAATCATTTTTTTCTAAAAAATCCGGAATCTGATCACCGGGCATCGGTTTGGCAAACAGGAACCCTTGCACGAAATCGGAGCCCCAGGCTTTGACGAGTGATAATTGCTCGGTATCTTCTACCCCTTCGGAAACGACCAACATATCCATTCCGTGGGCAAGGCGGATGATGGACTCCATCATTTTCAGACCTTTCCCTTTTCGATCTAGGTTTTTGATGAAACCCCGGTCCAGCTTGACCACATCGATCGGAAGAGCATACAAATAGGTGAGAGATGAATAGCCGCTTCCGAAATCATCGAGATCCAGTCGAAACCCCAATTGCTTGGTTTTTTTCAACAAGCCTACCGTCGATTCAGGCGAATCGACCAAAACCGATTCGGTGATTTCAAAAGCGAAACGATGCGGATCCGCCCCCGTTTCCGTCAGCAGTTGAGACAAGCGGGGGAGAAAGTCGGGAGATACCAGCACTTTGGTCGACAAGTTGATGGATATGTCCAAATGGATCCCGATTTCTTCCCAAGCCGATCGCTGGCGAAAGCAACGCTCGATGACGAACCAAGTGAGGTCGTGGATCATTTCCGACATTTCGGCGATCGGAATGAAATCCAAGGGAGGAATAAATCCTTGGGTCGGATGATGCCAACGAATCAGCGCTTCGACCGATGTGATCCGATCGAGATGCATACTCATGATGGGTTGATAGAAAACCTCGATTTCTCCGTTTGGAATCGCCGAATGAAGGAGATTGGTGATTTCAATCTGTCGAAGGACGCGTTTTTCTAAAGCACTATCAAACAGAACGATTTGGCTCTTTCCCCGTTGTTTCGCCGTCACCAGCGCCAAATCCGCGTTCCGGATCAAAGATTGGAAATCCCGTCCGTGATCCGGGAAAAGCGCGATTCCCGCCGAGAAGGTGACAAAGAACTCTTCTCCATCCAAAAGAAAGGATTTTCGAATTTGTGCGGCATTATCCTGAATCACTTCCAACAACCGTTGTTTGTCCGGAACCCCCCCGCAACAAGATGACAAACTCGTCTCCGCCGATGCGGGCGGTTTCGTCGGGATCCTCAGTGATTTTTCGAATTTCATCCGCCACCATACCAATCAACATATCCCCGATGTCGTGTCCTTTGGACTCATTGATGTTTTTAAAATCATCAATGTCCACTAAAACGAAGGCGAAGGGATCATCGGGCTTTTCCGCCACGATTTCATCGATGCGTTCAATCAATTTATTTCGGGAAAGCAACCCCGTAAGCGGATCAAAATAGGCCAACTGATACAACTTCTTCTCCAAAACGGTCAAATCTTGGATGGACTGATAATACAGATCCATTCTTCGCTTGATGATCAAATAGAACAAATACCCGGTGACGAGAACGTAGAAGATCCCTTTGACGGTTTGAATTCTTTCCACCGTCTGTGGATCGCCAATCAACCAAACCAGAGTGCGATCGGAAAAGAAGATCCACAAGATCCCGAATGCGACATAGATTCCGATGATTTCCAACGTTTGTCGAAGCGGGGTCCGTGCGACGACGGTTTTTTGAGGTTTTCGTATGGGTTTTTGCGGTTCCTTGGGTTTCATACTGACCTCCTTGACGCGTCTTGATTACTGATCCAACCGGGAAAGAACCAGCAAGGCCCGTTGAGTGATGAGGCGGCTGGGTTGGTGAACCTTTTCCCATTCCATATGGACTTTTCCCGGATGGGAAAGGTCCAATTCCCACTTCCCATCCGGTCTTTGTTTTCGTTTGAGCCACTCGATCCCGGGACGCAGGCGTTCGTCCCACGGTCTTTCGTCGAGAGCATAGTATTCCAAAAAGCGCAAAAGATCATACCGATAACGACGCGGAAACGCCAAACGGGAAAATCGCGGGTCTTCCTGTTGAAAAAGCCGATGGGCGAAGATGAATTCGATCGCTCGATCCTCCGACCGAGAAAAATCAGGATTCCAAACCGTCGACATCGTTTTCCGGAAGGCCGAGAATCCTTCCAAAACGCAAAGGGTGGTGTGAGGATCGCCGGTGAGGCTTTTTTCATCCCAGGAAAAGCCGCCGTCGGCTTTTTGGTAGGACAAAAGGTGCTTTGCCAATTCGCCTAGTCCCGGATGGTGGGGAACAAATCGCGATCCGTAAGCCAATATCATTCCGTCGACGCACAAGTCGTCGGCAACTTTGGACAAAGCACAGTTGATCCCCCCGCCTTGGATCGCCAGTTCTCGCAATATCCATTCCACCCGCTCGACACAAGGAAGGCAGGTGAAGTCACAACCTAGATCCTTCAAATCGGTCAAGGTGTAGTGGGTGCTGGTCCACTTGGGTTGATAAAAGGAAATTCCCCAATGCCCATCGGGATTTTGCCGGGAGAGGAGGGTGGCCGCCCAACCTTCTGTAGAAATCAACCTATGAAGAGAGTCGGTAACCTTTTCGGACTCTCCGAGAAGATGACGGCGTGTCCAATATCTGACGGAAGGATCCCCTTCCAAAAGCCAAGGAAGGATCAATTCCGATTGGGGTTGTTTGAAGGCCAAAGATTGAATCCGAAGGGCTCGGGTTTTTTCTTGGTCCCGCACCCGCTTCTCGGCACTTCTTTCCGGGTCGTTCTGAAGCCAACGGTATAATCCATCCAAATCGGTTGGGTCCAATCGCCGATAACTGCCGTCCTCATGATTTTCCAAGATCGTTCTTTCCCAATGAAAGCCGCAACGTTGATTCCAACGAGTCCAATCGGCCAGTTCCACCAAGACCCCGTTTTTTTCAAAACTCAATACTTCAGCGGGAACGAAACGAAAGCCCGCTTCGCTAAACCCTTTGATGACTAATTGGGGTCTTTCGAGAAGGTTTCGGGAAACGAGAAGATCGATGTCGTGGGTGGGAAAAACCGGCCCAATGACTTTTTCTAATGCGAAGGAGCCATATAAAACCGGCTCCCGACCATCCAAACAACGGAGGATCGCAGAAGCTTCACGAAGGATTCGTTCCAAGGGGAATCACTCGCTTTCCGATGGCGAAGAAAGGACTAATGCCGAAGTCCATCATTGACAGGCGCCCTAATCCCAAATAGACGGGGGATTAGGTTGGTGTTGAAGGAGAAAGAAACGGACTAGATGATCCTTAAGGGGATCAACACGGCCAAGAGAATCGCTACCGCTCCCCAAACGATGACAAGGAAGCGTTTCTGTTTTTGAGGCGAGGCGTCATGGGTCAAAAAAGCCCCAAGGAAAAACGGAATGTAGGTTGTGAGAAAAACCGGGATGGCTCCCCACCAGGGATAAACCCAAAGAAAAGCTGGCGTTCCGGCCAAAAAGATTTCGAAAATAGCAAAGAAAGCCGCGTTCAGTATGGCAAAGAAAACACGGTTGTTGATGCCCAAAATCCGTTTCTTCGGATCCTCGGGCAACAACTTCGACATCGCCAATCCAGCGACGGAGAACATCATCGATAACTCCCAAGAAACACCGACCAAAAGGATGAAGGATGTACTCTCCGGAGAAACCGTCCACAAAGCATACCCGAAAACTGATTGGATCACGGCGTTGGCAATTTCGTATAGCCAATGGATTCCATAGAGCGATAAAGCGGCCACGATCCCTTTGTAGTTCTTCTGCTTGATTTCGGACAAATAAATGTATACGACAATGGCAAACAGGGCAATGAAAATCCAATTGAAATGGGCGGTCGAGCGAACGGCGGCATTAGCCAGATCGGCCGCGGTCACGTTGATGGAATCACCCCAAAAAACAAAATACCGAGTGTTTTGACCCAATAGCGATAACACCCAAATGAAAAGACAAATCCCCAAAACCATGAAAATAACCGGAGCGAAAGCCGTAATCTTTGTCTTCCGTGTTCTTTCCGGGTTCATGCAAATCCCTCTTTTCTAAAGAATGTCCGGAACTAGACATCCGAGTGGAAAAACCGGTATTCTGTGATAAGATAATACCATTTTTTACCCGCAAATGAAAGCCCGGACGACAATTTAGTAAATTGTCCGAATCATAATTGATGTAGACGTTTTCGAAGCCCCTTCATTGATAACATCCCAACTACACGCCACCAAAAACCCGGGGAATTAGCATATATCGTTGCATTGACCCCAATACTTGATTCAAAAGGCGAGGAAATCGCCCGCAAAAGAAAAAGGCTATCGGGGTCGTGAAATCGGTCGACCGATAGCCAAAAATGAGGATCATGTTGAATGAGGCGATCTGAGCGAAGGAAACCATGGAAAATTGAGTCTTTATCTCCAAATAAGCCAAGTGAGCAAATATCCACTGGTGACGGCTGCGAGCGTATAAGGAATCCCCAGACGCATGAAATCCCATGTCTTGACTTCAAACCCGTCTTTGCGCAAAATCCCGATTGCGGTAATGTTTGCCGATGCCCCAATCGGAGTCATGTTTCCTCCTAAAGTAGCGCCAATCAAAAGGCCAAAATAAAGGACCTCGGGGGAAACTCCCAAATCGGTCGCAATCATCGCGGCAACGGGAAGCATCGTAAGTACATAGGGAATATTATCAATGAAAGCAGAAAGCAAGACGGAAACCCATACGATGATCGTATAGGCAATGAAGACGTTTCCGGAAGCCACGGTGCTGATGAGTTGGCCAATGGCAGTAATGACCCCGGCATTATTGAGAGACTGAATGACGATAAACAAGCCCGCCAACAAAAGCAACGTGAAATAGTCAACCGCTTTAAAAGTCGATACGAAAACCTTTTTGTCACGAGAGACAATCGCCTTCTGTAAGGTTCCGATCAGCATCAATCCCACACAGATGTACCCATTGGTTTCATTCGGCTTATTCGGCAGGAAAGAAGCCAAAATCAAAAGAACAATGACCCCCACCATCAGATAGGTAGGGAAGAAATCCTTGACGACTGTTTCGCTGTCGAGGAGCGGTTTTTCTTTTGTTTGTCCCAACAACTTCTTTAGCACGAATGTCGCAATGAGAAATCCCACTTGAACGATGAAAAACAACCCTATTTTTCCTTGAAAAATGAAAAAGTCAAAAAAATCCATGTTTGCTTGGGAACCGAGCAAAACGGAAGTGGTGTCCCCAACGAGTGTTGCGGCGCCTTCGAGATTCGAGGCGATCGCTATTGCGATTAAGGATGGCACCGGGTTGATTTTCAATTTCTTACAGATCGTCAGCGCGATCGGGGCAACCATCAAAACCGTGGCGACGTTATCAACGAAAGCGGAAATTAGCCCGGATAGAACGGACAGAGCGATGATCGCCCAGGTAACGTTCGGAGCCTTTTGGATTATTTTATCCGCCATGAGTGCTGGCATTTTCGATTCAATGAACAAGGAAACGATTCCCATGGTTCCGAAGATCATCAAGATGACGTTCCAGTCAATCGTCTTGAATATGTCTTCAATCGGCATATAGGCGATATCGGGAATACCGAATAACCAACTGTTAATGGGAATGTAGGTGAACAGGATGAAAACCAGTGCCGCTCCAAGTGCGATATAAGCGCGGTATTTAGAATAGACAAGCAACAAAACATATGTAGCTAAAAACAATATCAGCGCAAGAATCATGTTTTTCTCCTTGGAAAATTCATCATCGATGCGAAAATTCCGAACAGTATTATAACATCCACGATTACGGAAAACAAGATTGCACCAGCTCTCGGGGAGTCCATATCGAGTGTGAAATTTTTTTTCAAAATCATCCAATGTCAATGAGCCTCTATGGAAAATGGTTATCTGGACCGTGATGACGTTGAATGATAGCTTTAAATATGTTTTTTTTGGAAATAATACTCAATCCGTTACTGAGTAACGATGGTAAACAAGGTCATTTAAGCGAAAGCAATGAGACCGACTCCACGTGGCTCGAATTGCCCCGACCTATGTCAGCAGGCCAATTTCAATACCTCACGTTAGTTGGAATATGTCAACGGTACTCTGTCATTTCCTAAGTTAAGGGTCACATATCTACAATTTCGAAGTTATCGGGAACATATCAATCTATCAATTCATTACATGATTAAGCTCTAATTAATGGCTTCCCGAAAAACTTATGACACTAATTTCAATCGGATTACGATTTGCAATTACCCCATTTCTTCCGCTTTTATGTAAAAATTGCGGATTGTCAGATGTCGTATTTGTTGACCAATGAAGCGAAATCAATACAAAACTGCAAATCTTTTTTCCCAAGCTTCCCCTTGTAATAGTGTTGGGCTTCGTTGACGGCGGAGACCTTCTCCAGCATAATCGATGCATCCGCTGTGGCAACTTCAAAAACCGATCTATACCCGGCTTCGTAGAACGCTTTTGCGGCAATGGGGCCTACACCGTTTATCCGAACAAGATCACAGAGGCAAAATAGCTCGTCCACCACATCTTTTTTTGTCTCCCAATACTCTTTCGATGTTTTTATACTGGCATCACCCAACCTTTTAAGAAGGTAAGGATCCATGTCAGGAAACTCTGAAAGCGGAACGGGCTTTTGCTCCAGACTGCCAATTTCCCTCTTTAAAACCACCAGATATTCCTCAGGGATTTCGCTTTCGTGTGCAAATGCTTCGATTTTTGCCGGAGTAGCCAGGCTCTTTTTCAACTGAGCAGCAGTCCTAATTCCCCTGTTTTCAATCGAATCAAAGTTGTTGTCTATGTCTTTCCAAAGAATTCTACGACCTGGTAACAAATTTTGTTTTTTTAGTAGTGCTTTGTATTCTTGGATAGTCATATGTTCCAAATCAAGTGTATATCTCATTAGTCTATCCGCCTCCGATTCTCTTAACAACGAATCATTTGTTGAATGAACCAATTTCAATCAGATCACCTTAAGGGTCAGAGATATAGCATGTCCATTTGCCCCAACTCGATGTCCCAATCACATATTTATTGCATTGGCATCCAGAAGAAAATCTTTGATGCCGATATAAAGAATTCCATTATCATCATTCCATGGCATGATATCATCTTTAACTATGACAATTTTTTTAAATGAATCTGGAATACGTCTTAGTGAGTTAATTTCCTGTTTGCGTTTGCCTTCTTCATCAACACTGAGCGCAGATTGGATGTAGTATATTTTCCCACCATCATTAGCAACAAAATCAACTTCAAGTTGTGACCTGACATCTTTGTCATTCTTGTCCAAATGTCTATACTCAACTACACCAATATCGACATTGTACCCTCTTGCTTTTAATTCAAAAAAAAGGATATTCTCCATGATATGATTTTCCTCCTGCTGTCTGAAATTTAAACGAGCATTTCGGAGGCCAATATCTGTGAAGTAGTATTTTACTGGGGTACCAATGTACTTTTTCCCCTTAATATCATATCTGCGAGCAACATCGATGATAAATGCTTCCTCAAAATAATCCAGATATATATCGATCGTTGTTGAATTGATCGATGTCTTATTTGTTGATTTAAACGTATCGGACAATTTCTTTGGATTAGTTAGTGATCCAACCGCTGATGAAATCATATTGATAAGGTCATCTAGAATTTGCTTGTCATTTCGTATATTGTGCCGGTCAATAACGTCCTTCATGTAGGTGTTCTTAAAAAGGCTTTGCAGATAATCACTTTTGTCCTTGTGGGTACTCAAAGACATGACTCTTGGTAAACCGCCATAGGTATAATACTCTTTCCAAGCGTTATCTTTGTTTCCCGAAAAGGCATCATAAAACTCTTTAAAATAGAGTGGATACAATCTGATTTCATCTCCGCGGTCTCTAAATTGTGTGACGATGTCTGAAGAAAGCATTTTCGAGTTGCTTCCTGTGACATAGATGTCAGCATTCTTAATCTTCATCAACCCAAGGAGCACATCGACAAAACTAATTTTCTCGTTTGGGTCTTCGAGATATGGGTTCCTTATTTCTTTGACCTGCTGAATTTCATCGAGAAAGATGAAGTAGTCTTTATCCTTGTCAGTAATCAGGCTTCTGATGTGTTGGCCTAATTCCAGTGGATTTCTGTATTTCGCGTTAACTTCGTCATCAAGTGAAAGCTCAATGATGTAATTGTCTTCGACGCCTATTGAGTTCAGGTACGCGTGATAAAGCTCAAATAACAGATACGATTTCCCACATCTTCTGATCCCGGTAATAATTTTGATCAGACCATTTTGCTTTTTCCGAATCAGCTGATTCACATATTTATCTCGTTTAATGATCATGTTTGCCTCCGGGAGGAATTTTTGCCGTAAAAGGCATTTATTCTTTGAATTCATATTATCAAATCCTACTCAAATAATCAATAGTAAAGAAGGAATTTTTGCCGTAAACGGATTTTTTTCTTTGCTTCAATGCTTGACAATTTCAGTCCCTGGCGATATCACCACCCAATTGTTCAGTACTTACTCCGAATGGAGATCACAAAGAGAGTATTCAAGATTTCAACTCATATAGTTTACAAGTCGTACCAGAAAAAACCGGAAACATGATTGTGTCCGTCATCATGATTCCGGCGGCTAAAGAACACTACGATACCTACATGTTTGTGAAAATGAAACATGATGAACGTAGCCGAAGACATTATTCAGCTACCGCTTTCAAATTGCAACAGCAATTCTATAGTCCCAACCCAACAATTCTATTAAGGCTTACATTGCTTATGAAAGATAAAAAGAAAGGTTCACAGCCATCGGCGGTCTTTGCCGAAAGTCTGGAACCCTCTGACTTCAAGCCTTTTAGAACCTGTTATTTGTCTTTGCGTGCCATCGCCACCACCGTCTCAACGTGCGTGGAGTCACTCCGATTGCTTGAAAAAATGCCGTTTAATATATGTCACTAACATATTTTCGGCCAAAATATGTTTAGGCAAACTAGACTTTTTTCTCTGTCAAAACATATATCTGGCATTTTTAGCTGAAAAAGTGATTCTGTCTTTTCCTCCGCTTGTTGATCATATTTTTTCATCAAAAGTTGCATAATGTACTATCTCAAAATGCCAGTTAAATTTACCCATTCAGTTGAATGGAATCCGACTTTTCACTAAATTGATTTGTACTCATATGATATCATGAGATTCAACTGATTAATTTCCATGCCAATCCACTCTTGATTGTCTATTAGAAACGGAGTTATTTGCTCTGTTTTAACGGAGTCTTTTGCGAAAAACGAAAAAAAAACAACGTTTGGTGATAACAGTTAGAAAAAAAGCCATCAGATCCGATGAATCAAGGTCTGATGGTGTGTTTTTATAGATAATATTTAAGTTCCTATTCCTATGAATCGTTGTCACTATGAAAATGGCGGCTATTTCAATGAAAGCAAAGTGACCGTTTCGACATGCGAGACGAACTCCATATGGCTTGTGAAAACATGCTTGTCTTTTGCGTTTGAGCATATTTTTGGATACTTTTG
>JAKLGB010000034.1 GCA_022710895.1 Bacillota bacterium | reverse complement strand
AGGGAAGGAACACCATGATGACTCCGGTGACGACGCCTTTGAGGGAAAGCGGGAAAGTGACTTGGAAGAAGGTCTTCACGCGGTTGGCCCCCAGATCCATCGCCGCTTCCAGCAGCGATTCATCCAGTTTTTCAATGACCGTATAAATCGGCAGGATCATAAAGGGCAGGAAGGTCATGACCAAACCGATGACCACCGAAAGGTCGGAACCGTAAATGTTCCAAGTGAACGACATCCCGATCCGGGAAAGAACACTGTCCAACAAGCTGGAACTGCCCAACAGGTTGGCAATGGCCTTGGCGCGAAGCAGGGAGTTGGCCCACATCGGAATGATGGCCAACACCAAGACGATGAATTTATTGGCAAATTTCGACCGCGCGACGATGTAAGCCATCGGATACCCGATCACGAAACAAATGACAGTGGCGAGAATGGCGAATTTGAAGGTGTTGCCCAAGATGTTGAGGTTGCTGCGGGAAAACAGGTTCGACCAGTTTTGCAACGTGAAGGAGCCCCCGAAAAAGTCAAATCCTTCGGTATCCATCACCGACAATAACACCAACATCAGTAACGGCAATCCCACCAATACCCCCATCCATATCAAATAGGGAAGCGAGAGTCGCCCCAAACGCTTGACGTTCATTGGGGGACCTTCATCAGGTGGATTTCGAACGAGTCGACTTTCAACCCGATGACTTCGCCGACGGGATGGTTTTCATAGGTGTGGATGACGATCTCTTTGCCGTTGATGATCGTGCAAAGTTCGAAATGAACCCCTTTGAAGATGTTGCTGGTAATCGGCCCGGACAATTTCGCCCCTTCTGCGGGAATGATGTCCCAATCCTCGGGACGGATGATGACGTCGACCGCTTCGTCGGGAGCGAATCCGAGATCGATGCAATCCCATTCATTCCCCATGAAACGAACGAGGTGGTCTTGGACATAGACGCCGTCAAAAAGGTTGGACTCACCGATGAAATTGGCCACGAACCGGTTTTTCGGTTCGTTATAGATTCCGAACGGAGTTCCGATCTGCTGGATATGACCGTCGCGCATGACGACGATTGTATCCGACATCGTCAAGGCTTCTTCCTGATCATGAGTGACATATATAAAAGTGATTCCGAGTTTGCGTTGCATTTCCTTCAGTTCGTATTGCATGCTCTGCCGAAGTTTCAAATCGAGTGCTGCCAACGGTTCATCCAGCAACAAAATCTTCGGCCGGTTGACGATTGCCCGGGCGATGGCGACACGTTGCTGCTGACCACCGGATAAATTCGTCACTTTTCGCGTGGCGTAATTAGGAAGCGAGACCATTTTCAACGCTTCGGTGACCCGCACCTGAATTTCGTCTTTGGGGACCTTTCGATTCCGAAGACCGAAGGCCACATTGTCAAAAACGTTCAAATGAGGGAAGAGGGCATAACGCTGGAACACGGTGTTGACCGGACGTTCGTAAGGCGGAAGATCGTTGACGACGACGCCGTTAACGATGATTTCGCCTTGGTCGGGCTTTTCAAAGCCGCCGATCATCCGCAACGTCGTTGTCTTTCCGCAACCGGAAGGACCGAGCAACGTCACAAACTCGTTTTCATTGATATACAGATTGATGTTGTCGACGACTGCGGTATCGTCGTACACTTTGGTGACACCTTTTAGTTCGATTAATTTTTTCCCCATATCTGCTCCTGAAATTTGGAAAATCAAGCAATATTATATCCCCAATAAAATGGAATGTAAATAAGAACTTTCAATATTTAAGACGATTTCAAACCCCTCAAAAAGCCTAAAAAAATAACTATATACATAGTATATAGTTAAATATGTAAAACTTCCAGGAAACAGCGTTTTTCCCGCAGGTGTTTTCACTAATTTTTCGATTTGCGCGGTTGATGAATCCTCCCCGCTTTTTCCGCAGGGGTTTCGGGTCGGTTTTCAAGGGAAAATGGCAGTGGAAGGACTCAGACCAACAAGGCCAAAAGGGCGATGACGGAATAGTAAACTCCGATCAAGGCGATCAGAATCCCCAACACGCGGGCCATCACGACTTCCGGACGCCGCGGATCGGCGGTGGTCTGGAATTTTCGCTTTTGGATGGCTTGGATGACCTGTTTGGCCCGTAGGGTCATCAATACGCCGACGGCGAGAAATCCCAAGCCGACGATCACTCCGAGGATTTCCAAAAACATCATCGATCATTCTCCTTTCCGGACTTGATGGGAATTTCCGGGGTTTTTCGTAAGAACGCCAAAATAAACCTTGCGCCATGGGCTTCATTGGTGCCCACTCGGATCGTTCCGCCATGATGTTCCACGATCGATTTGGTGATGGTCAATCCCAAACCGGTGTGGCCTTTGAAACCGGTGTAGAAGCGTTCAAACACCTTGGTTTGCTCGCCCTCGGGGATTCCAGGACCGTCGTCGTCGATGGAAATCGTCAGTTGTTCCGGAGTTTGGCGCAAACGCACGACCACCGCGGTTTTGGCATAACGGATCCCGTTGGACAATAGGTTGACGAAGGCGGTTTCCATCTTATCGGCGTCACACACGAAATAATGATCCTCTTCCGCATTGGGGAATTCCAAGGCGATGCCCGCTTCTTTCGCTTCGATGGCCACTTGTCCCAAAGCATCGTTGATCACGTCGACGAGATTGTTTTTCTGCATCGTAAACGGACTGTGCAGGGAGTCCAAATGACCGAGGAGGAGGATTTGGTTAATGGTATTTTTCAGTTTTTCGCTTTCATTCATGATGATCTGGCTGGCTGCCTTTTTTTCCTCGGGAGAGAGCACTTCATAGTGCATGGCTTCGGCATACCCGTAGATATTGGTCAACGGGGTTTTCATTTCATGAGAAAAGTTGTGCAAAAACTCCTGTTCGCTTTGATGATACTCCCGCAAACGGATCGACGCTTTTTCCAGAGCCAAGCCAAGTTCATTAAATTCTTCGGTGGTGAAAACCGGTCGAGGTTCGAAGGGAGCTTCGGGTTCCAGTCGGTTGGCATAATCGGCCAATTCCTGGATCGGTTTGGTGAAGGTCCTCGTGGTGAAAAAAGAAACCGTGGTCACGGAAAATACGAGGAAAATGATGCCGATAAAAGCGGCGTAATAGACCCTGGCATCCGAGAGACTGGCTCCCTCATGCCTTAAAAAACAAATCCGATAGGAAGTTCCCTGAACGGTTTCAATCGTGAAAAAATAGGTTGTGTTTTGAAAAGTGACTTGATAGACGGAAAAATCATCGCTCACCAAACTGGCGGAAGACAAATTCGGCAGTCCTTCTTCGAAAGTGGTGTACAGAACCGCGCCGCCGCTCATGACGATGATTTCCGCCTTGGTGACATCGTGAACCTTGTCGACGTCAAGAACCAAGGTCTCGAAAGAACTCCCGTCCATCGAATCCACCAACGATTCGTTGGTCGCCTGAAGGTTGGAATATCCCAGCCGATCCAAAGCATTGGCGAGGAAAATCCGGGTGATCAAGATGGCCAACCCGAAGCAGATCAGCAGTAAAAGTCCGAAATATAAAACCAGCTTAAGCCGGATTTTCATCGGGTCTCAGACCGCTTTCATCGACTACCTTGTAGCCAAAACCGAAAACGGTTTTGATCTCCACGGTCGATTTGGCTTCCGACAACTTCTTGCGGATCCGTTTGACGAGGTCATCGACGCTTCGGGTTCCTTCGATGACTTCCCATTTCCAGATTTTGCGCAATAATTCTTCGCGCGAAAAGGCTTTGTTGGGGCTTCTTGATAACAGAACGAACAAATCATACTCTTTCGAAGTGAACGAAATGGATCCTTCATCCGAGGCAATGGTGCGTTCGGTGAGACGGTACGTGAGATTTCCCAAGGTGAAGGTTCCGCTTTCGTCGGCCGATTCGACCTGAATCGAGCGACGGATCAACGATTTGACCCGAACCGCCAGTTCACGACCGGAAAACGGTTTGGTGATATAGTCGTCCCCGCCGATTTCCAATCCGAGGATCCGATCCGTTTCCTCACCCTTGGCACTGACAAACAAAATCGGAACCATGCTTTTTTCGCGAATGCGGGTACATACGGAAAAACCGTTGATGTCCGGAAGCATCACGTCGATGACGCAGCAATCGGGTACATTCTCTTCGACTGCTTCCAATAGCTCCGCGCCGTTTTTGAATTTTTCCACGGTGAATCCTTCGTAAACCAGAAATTTTTCGATGATACCGCGGATGTGTTCGTCATCATCCAAGACGTAGACGAGTTTGGGCATGAAATTCCCCTCCGAAATTATTGTCGGTTCTTTTTCATCATATCACAAAAGCAGAGGAAATCCGAGCCTTTTCACGAGGTTCATACATGTTTTTTCCGGAAAAAGAAAAAAGTAGCCGAAGCTACTTTTGATCTTCCACACGCTTTTCGAGGGGGGTGTCGAGCAAGAAAGGATTGTCCAACAACCGTTTCATTTCCCGGAAGGAATTGCCATAATACAACCCGTCGCAGATGCGTTCGTCGATGACGATGCCTAATTTGAGAATTTTGGCGACGCCGATTTTTTCCTCGTCGGCATCGAGAACCATGGGCTCGTATTTTTCTTTTCCCATCGAGATAAACATTGAAGTAGTCCCGAAATTGTAAATATGATGGAAAACGTAGTTCATTTTGATCGATTTCATGTTGGTGATGAATAACGAGGTATGGAAAGGTGATAGGTTGATTACCGATTTGGGCAACATTCCGTGCTTATCCATAAACTTCAAGCATCCGATGAGGAATTTGATCATGAAATTGGGAACGATCGTCAGCAACTTCGCCAATTTGTCGGTGTCGTTGACGGCCACGACTTTGGAGTTGGCGTCAATTTCCTTTTGCAACATCTCGTGGACATCGGCCAACGTCTCGGTGCCTTTGAACGTCAACTTGACGGTGGTTTCATCGGCAGAGTCCACCAACGCTTTTTTCAATGTGAAAGCGATCTGGATGTCATTGCGTTTGAAAATCCGGCCGTTCATGATGAACCGGTTCAACTTCGGACGTAACGCGATTCCGCGGGCCATCGCGGCGATGACGATGTCCATGTAGGTATAATGGAGCCCTTCTTTGCGTTTGGCGAAAATGTATCCGTCCATCCCCTTGCAGTCGATGTCGTATAGACTCATGACCATGGCGTCATTGCGCTGCGGCATGATGTGGGGCGTAAGTTTCATGATCGGGTCGATCGTTTTGATCCGTTTCCCGTCGCTTCGTAATCCAAACATGTGCGTGATCCTCCCAAAAAATCGATTACAATGATTTTACCACATCCGCCGATGGTTTTCAAGTCGTCCCGGTTTTTGTGGAAAAGTTGTGAAAGCACCAAACGAAAACCGTCGTTCACGCTTGAGCTCACCCGTTCGGATTTTATCGCCCTCAGTCGTAGAAAATCGGTAAAAAACGCCATTTCTTCCCGCAAATCTCGTTGTCAACCGCAAAAAGGTTTGTTATAATTGTCCCATCAAGCAAGGTGGTGCTACTTTGAACAAACAACGGGTTGCTTATGTGGTTATTCCCTTTCTCTCGATGGTATTGGCCTTATTCATCTGTTATTGGCTGAATCAGAAATACGCCGAGGCCAACGGAATCGTCGGGATCGACTACAGTTTCGTTTTCCAATCCTTTAACGATGCCGTTCCGTTTTTGGCCTGGACAGTCTATCCATACGTAATGGCGTTCGTGTTCTGGCCGTTTGCCTTTTTTTACGTCGGCTACCGTTCCAAGGAAGGCTTGTATAAACTCCTGCTGGTCGGATTGGTCACTTTCGCCATTTTCGGAATCTGGTATTTCTTTTTTCAATCCGACGTCCAGGCGTGGCGGGAAACTTCCGGTCTGTTTGATCCTTCCCGCACCGATTTCACCTTCACCGAACGGTTCATGAAACTGATCTATGACACCGCCGGCCCCCGCAACGCCCTGCCTTCGACCCATTGTTTGATGTGCTGGATCGCCATCTGTGGAGTTCGAATGGATAAAAAGATGCCGTTGCCCGCCAAAATCGGGCTTTGGACGATGTCCTTGATCATCATGTTCGTCACTCAAACCACCAAGCAGCACTACATCATCGACCTAATCGTCGCCGTGGCCATCTGCGAAATCGTCTTTCAAATCGTCCAACATACGAACTCGTGGATGAAATTGCGCGACGCCTACTCGAAACTGAATCGCCGCTTGGGATTGGATTGGGACGGCATCACCGAATGATTTTTTCCCATCCTCATCGTTTCGAATCTGATAATTCATTGAATAATAGTTCCGAATGAATCACAAAAAAATCGACGGTTTCCGCAGGGGAACCGTCGATTGCATTTTTTGGGTATGGACTCATTACTGGATGGTGATGATCCGCATCGTATTGGTGCTTCCGTGTTTTTGACCCCACCCGGAAGTGATGATGATTTGCGTTCCGGCTTGGAAGCCGAAGTCTTTTGCGACTTCGGTCGCAATTTCGTCGAAAGCCGAATAGTCGGTCACGTTGCCGCGCAGGGTGGCGAAGACCCCCCAATAATAGGACAGTTTCCGACAAGTTTCGACGCTATCGGTGACAGCAATGATCGGAACGCAGGGACGGAACTTGCAAATGCGTTTGGCGGTGCCGCCCGTTTCGGTGAAGGCGATTACCAAATCGACGGAGGGTAAGGAGATGGCGGTTTGCGCCACGGCGATGCCGATGGCGTCGTTGATCGTTTTTTCGCTCGATTTGATCGAGTGGGCCAAGCGCTCCTCATAAAGAATGATGGGTTCGATTGCTTTGGCGATCGTATCCATCGTCAAAACCGCTTCGACCGGATATTCGCCGGCAGCGGATTCACCCGAAAGCATGATCGCGTCGCTCCCGTCGAGGATGGCATTGGCGACATCGCTCGCTTCGGCGCGGGTCGGACGCGGATTGGTCATCATCGATTCCAGCATATGCGTGGCGGTGATGGCCGGTTTTCCGACTTCATTGGCCCGCTGGATGATCTTTTTTTGATAGATGGGAACGAGGGCGGTGGAGACTTCGACGCCAAGGTCGCCGCGAGCGACCATCACGCCGTCAGCCACGGCCAAAATGCCGTCGAGGTTGTCATAACCTTCCTGGTTTTCGATTTTGGCGATGATTTCGATTTTTTCCTTGCCTTCGCTTTCCAGAATCTTCCGAATGGCGAGGACGTCTTCGGGTCGGCGAACGAACGAAGCGGCGATCATATCGACATCATGATGACAGCCGAAACGGATGTCGGCATCGTCTTTGGCGGAAATGAAAGGCATTGACAGCTTGACACCCGGGACATTGCATCCTTTGCGGGATTTGATGACACCGCTGTTGAAAACCTGGCAACGGAGGGTGTCATGATCGGCTTTCAGCACGTTGAGGCGGATTTTACCATCATCGATCAGCAAATAGTCGCCGGCGCGAACGTCGTCGAACAACTGTGGGCAGGCAATGTGGAAGCGTTCTTTCGTCCCGAGGATTTCCTCGCGGACGACCAGGACTTCTTCGCCCTTGCGGAATAAAGCTTGGCCGTTTTCAAACATGCCCGTCCGGATTTCCGGACCTTTCGTATCCAGCATGACCCCGATGAACCGATGTTTCTCATTTGCCAGTTCCCGAACCATGCGGATGCGGTTTTCGTGTTCCTCTTCGGTTCCGTGGGAAAAATTGAGCCGGGCCACGTTCATGCCCGCATCGATCATTTTCGAAAGCATTTCTTTGTTGTCGATGGCGGGTCCGATCGTGCAGATGATTTTGGTTTTGCGTTTCATGTGGATCACTCCCTGGTCGATGACATCAATTTCATTATAACTGAAGTGGTTGGGAAAACAAGGTGTCATTCGATTTCTTCATCCGTCTGACGACG
Organism: Bacillota bacterium; assembly: GCA_022710895.1. Classification (GTDB taxonomy): domain Bacteria; phylum Bacillota_I; class Bacilli_A; order Izemoplasmatales; family Hujiaoplasmataceae; genus JAKLGB01. The sequence goes on along the minus strand of JAKLGB010000034.1, from coordinate 6,819 downwards.
GCGGCGGGAATCGAATTTTTTGCGTTCGGAAGTCGTCAAGATCATTTTGCGCATCCGCACGGACTTGGGCGTGATTTCGACGAGTTCGTCGTCGTTGATGTAATCCAAGCACATGTCCAAAGTCATTTGCCGCGGACGTTTCAAAACCACGGTGAAATCTTTGACGGAGGAACGGGTGTTGGTCTGGTGTTTTTCTTTGACAACGTTGACCGCAAGATCGGTTTCGCGGTTGGCTTCGCCGACGATCATGCCTTCGTAAACCATCGTCCGGGGTTCGATGAACATCGTTCCGCGTTCTTCCAGCGCTCCCAAGGAATAAGCGGTGCTGATTCCTTCTTCCATCGCCACGAGGACTCCGAGTTTCCGTTGACCGACATCCATCGTTTCCATCGGCCGGTAATCCAGATAGGTGTGGTTCAAGATTCCGTACCCTTTGGTCGCGGTCAGAAAATCGGTCATGAATCCGATCAATCCCCGGGAAGGCATCACGTAAAGCAAACGGCATTGATTCTCGGTGGTATGCATCGATTGGATCTGTCCCCGACGGGATCCGATCAATTCCATCGCCGGTCCCATGCTTTCGAGCGGGCAGTCGACTTGGACGGATTCGAACGGTTCGCACTTTTGTCCGTCGATGACTCGTTCGATGACCTTGGCCTGAGACACTTGGAATTCGAACCCTTCACGGCGCATGTTTTCAATCAGGATACCCAGATGCAATTCACCACGTCCGGAGACGATCCACTGCTCGGAAGCGTCGAGACGTTCGATTTTCAAGGCCAGGTCCTTTTGGGTCTCTTTGAACAACCGTTCTTGAATTTTCGTCGAGGTGACGAATTTGCCTTCTCGACCGGAAAACGGGCTGGTGTTGGTCCCGAAAGTCATCTGGACCGTCGGAAGACCGATTTCGATTTTCGGCAGCGGCTTCTCCAATCCGGGATTGCAAACGGTTTCGCCGACGTAAATATCCGGAAGACCGGCGATGGCGACGATGTCACCTGCGGAAGCTTCTTCGATCTCGATCCGCTCCAGCCCCAAAAACCCGAACAGTTTTTGAATGCGGAATTCTTTGAAGGACCCGTCCAAGCGGACGCAGGAAACGATGTCATTGACGCGCATCTTTCCGGATTGGATCCGTCCGATGCCCATCCGACCGACATAATCGTTATAATCCAGAAGGGACGGTTGGAATTGTAAAGGCAGGGAAACGTCCGTGTTCGGCGCCGGAATCGTTTTCACAATCGTATCCAGCAGGGGTTTCATCGTGTCTTTGGGTCCGATTTCGGGCGTGTAGCTCGACCACCCGTTGAGCCCCGAAGCGTAGATGACGGGGAATTCGAGTTGATCGTCGTTGGCCCCCAATTCGATGAAGAGTTCCAGTACTTCGTCGACGACTTGAACGGGACGGGCGGCGTCGCGGTCAATCTTGTTGATGACCACGATCGGTTTCACACGGGCTTCCAAGGCTTTTTTCAGGACGAAACGTGTTTGCGGCATCGTGCCTTCCAAAGCATCGACGACGAGGACGACACCGTCGACCATGTTCATGATGCGCTCGACTTCGCCGCCGAAGTCGGCGTGACCGGGGGGGTCCAAGATGTTGATGCGGTACCCGCCGTAGTTGATGGCGGTGTTTTTGGCGAGGATCGTGATTCCGCGTTCCCGCTCGATGTCGTTGGAATCGAGGGCGCGTTCGGCCAAATGCAAAGTATCTCTAAAAGAAAGCGATTGACGCAACAGGCTGTCCACGAGGGTGGTTTTCCCGTGGTCAACGTGCGCGATGATCGCGATATTGCGAATTTCCATGGTAGTCTCTCTTTCTACGGTCGGCTCATCGGGTGAGCGCGGCCATGTCCGCAGGCAAAGGCGCCCGGACGATTTGGATGGTTTGGTTCAACGGATCGGGATAGGAAAGGCGTTCGGAATGTAAAGCCACGCGACCGATTTTTTGGGTCGATCCCCCATAAAGCGCGTCCCCGAGTAACGGATGGCCGATGGCGGCCATATGGACGCGGATCTGATGGGTTTTTCCCGTCAATAATCGCAAACGAACCAAAGCATAGCCCTCGTAATCTTTGAGGACTTCGTATTCGGTGGTCGCTTCTTCCCCGGTGGAGGAGACGCGATAACGATTTTGAACATGGCGGTCACGGCCGATCTTTTTGGCGATCACGCCCGCCGACGGTTCAGGATGACCCGTGACCAAAGCCAAATAGTCGCGTTCGATTTGCCGATGGTCCCAAAGAGTCGAAAAATAACTGTGGGCGAGGACGTTTTTGGCCACCGCAAAACATCCGGTGGTGTCGCGATCCAACCGATGGAGGTATCGGACCTGACGACTCCAACCGCGCCGAACGTAGAGGGCGGCGATGCGGTTGACCAACGTCCCGGTTTCGAGTTTGGTTTCGGGATAAACGATCAAACCCGCCGGTTTGTCAAAAACCAGCATCCAGTCGTCTTCGTGAAGGATGGTCAGTTTTCCCGGTTCGGGCGGAAAATCCGGAGCCTCGAACGGATCCAAATCGAAGGACAAGACGGTTCCGGCTTTCAACGGCCGATCCCAGAGAGCGGGTTCACCGTTGACGGAGACCAATCCTTCGGTTCGCAACCGTTGTTTCTTTTTGGCACCCAAATGGAAAAGACCGATGAAAGCATCGAGCGTCGTTGAATCGAGATGGGTGGGAATCGACAGTTGCCAACGATCCATCGGTGATCCTTTCCGCGAAAGCCGTTCTTCCGCATAAAAAACCGACTGGAGTCGGTTTCGGCACCACGCCGTTCCCTCGGGAGCGGCGGAAAAATCAATACTCGGTTTTCCCCGGAACGATGTTTCGGACACCGCCGCGGGGCAGGGGCACGTCGCCGGGGTAACGCGGAATCAGATGGACATGCAGATGCATGACCGTCTGCCCCGCGGCGGCGCCGTTGTTGTTGCCAATGTTGTATCCGGCGGGATGATATTGCGCATCCAACCGCGATTTGACCGTCCGCAATCCTTCGCCGATGGCGAGGAGTTCGGCGTCGGTGGCCTCAAATATCGTTTCGATATGCCTTTTCGTAATAATTAAGGTGTGACCCTTGGAAATGGGAAATCCGTCGAAAATAGCGAAAGCAAGGTCGTTTTCCCACAAAAAACGCTCAGGTTGAGCCGCAAAATCACAGAACAGGCACATCGGCTCAGTTTTTCCTTAGCAACAACGAAACCCCAAGAACGATCATCACCGCAGGAATCACGATCCACCGCAGATCAATGCCCATTTCCTGCAGAAGGAAATAGACCCCGATCGCCAAGAGAATGACATTGCCGGTTTGAATGCCGTTTTTGAACATCGTATACAGGGCGGGAATGATGAGAAACAAGGTCCACCAACCATGGAAAAACCAGCGCACGTCCAGCAGACCGGTGCGATCCAATAAGAACAGCGCCCCGACCACCAGCAACACGACGCCCCAGAATTTGCGATTATTATTCATCTGTGCTTCACTCCCTTGCAATCATTGTATCGGAAACGGCGGAATTTGTCAATTTTCCGACCTATTTTCCCCTTGGGGAACCGCTGCACACGACACCGGAAAAAGCCCCTCATCCATCATACCCCGAAGCCACCGTTCCGTCAACGGTGGGAGTCGATGAAAACGCCAACAAAAAGAAAAGCGGCACAGGCCGCTTCAGAGATAATTGATCAGTTCGGACAGATCTTTGATTTTCCAATCGCACAACGGACTTTCTTTGGCTTCGGAAGGCGAAGCGGAGAACATGCCCGCGGCTTTGGCCGCTTGGATTCCCGACAACGAATCATCGACGACGACGCAGTTTTCGGGGGGAATCCCCAATTTGTTGGCGGCTCGCAGGAACACTTCGGGATTGGGTTTGACCAACGTGACTTCGTTGCCGTCGACGATGGCATCGAAGGCATGCAGCAATTTGGTCTTTTCCAACACTTTCATCGCACTCTTGGATCCCGAAGTGACAGCGGTCTTGATCTTCTTCGACTTTAGGAACGCTAACGTGACCGCCACATTCGGAAGCACATCCTTTTCGGAAAGAGTCTCCAATGAACTGATGTATTCGGCGTTTTTGAATGCCGCCATATTGTTCTTTTCGGATTGGGAATATTTCCTTCCCGCTCCCTTGAGGATGATGTCCAAGGCTTCCATGCGGGAGACGCCGCGCAACTTGGCTTCCATCGCCGGGGTGAAGTCCACCCCTTCGCGTTCGGCGATTTTTTTCCAAGCGGCATTGTGAAGCGGTTCGGTGGACACGATGACCCCGTCCAGATCGAAGAGGACGGCGTTGACGTTTTGGCGTTTTTCCCAGGTGATGCGCACACCCGACGGTTTGACGACGATATTGGCGATTTTGCCCATTTCCATACATTTGAAACGCATTTCTTGAATATCTTCGGTCAAACGGGTTTCTGCGGCTAGAAGGGTCTCCAAATGTTTCAAACCGGCAAATCCGTAGATGGCGATCTGATAGGCGCAGGCGTTGGTGGCGGGATGGGTGCCGCCGACATAGACCCCTCCCGAATACATTTTGGTTTCGCCGGCAAGGTCGATGGAGGCTTCACGAAGGAGTTGTTCGCGGGCATAGGCGACTTCTTTGGCCTCGCAAGCGAGAATGGCGTACATCGATCGGGAGAACGTCGAACCGTAATGATCGGTCTTTGGTTCGTAATAATGCCAATTGGCCACTTTGAAACGGCTGGTGAATTCGTGACGGAACAAGGCGAGCATCAAGGCCACGTCCGCTTGCCGGATCACTTGGGTGGGGGTGGCGACCCCTTCGGGTCCTCCCCAATATTCGCTGGGGTGTTTGATGCGTTTTTTGACTTTGGCGGCATCGACGTTTTCCAAGTCGAAATAACCGTCAAACTGCTCGATCACCCCGTCTTCCCGAGGCGTCGGTTGATGGAGACTTTTCAGAATCACCTTGATGGCTTCGATATCGCCGTCGAAATCATTCTCGGCGATGATGCTGTTGGCAAGAAAATAATCCGCCGCCCGGAACCACCGAATCATTTTGATCATAGTTTGGAACGTATGCAAAATCATTCGATTGGTAAAGGCGTTGTTGTCGACCCCAACATGATATTCATCGGGACCCATGATATCCTTCACTTCGTATTTCTTGGTTTCAGGGTTGAACGTCACGATCGACTGGTAAAAACGGGCGCATTCGATGACGACCCGGAAAGCTCCGGAGGCAAGAACGGTGTAATCGTTGGTTTGGGACACATATTGTCCGATGGCCATCGCCACGTCGGCGGATGAATGGATCATCTTTTGGTTGAACTGAGTTCGGATCGGGGCTCCGGTGTCGGAGTCGATCAGGTTGTAATCGCCGCAGACCTCATCGCCGGTATCCTGACTTTCCCAAGCGTAAAACGCGCCGCGATATCCGTAGGATCGGGCTTTTCGCAACGCCCCTTCCAAGGTATGGACGCGGTACATGATCAGTTTGCGGGCCGAATCGAGGTCGGTATTCAGGTAGAACGGTAGCAAGAACAGTTCCGCATCGGTGGTCACCGAGCCTTTATTCGATTGACCGGAGACGCCCCGCGAGGGAATCCCGCGATATTCGCTGTAGGGACGGACGATGATCAAATGATAGATGCTGTTGCGAATCGCCAACTGCAACTCATCATCGCCTTTGATCTCGACATCGGAAAAATTCCACTTGTGTTTCCAAAAGGCTTCGTTCTCATCAAGGAGTTCCTGCCATCCCTGCTGGGAAGCCGCCAAGGCAATGTTGCGGGCTCGGTCTTCGGAGTCCGCCCACGTATGGTCGATGCCGATGTATTTGGTGATGGTATAGGTAGTACCGGGAACGGCATTGACACGAAAACGGCGCATCGCCATTCCTTTGATCAACAGCGTTTCGCAATCCCCGGAAAAGTCGTTATGTACCACTTCCGAAACGGCGACTTTCTGCTTTTTTTCAACGGTTTCCCCAAAAACGGTGTAAGCTCCCTGGTATTCGCGGAAAGAGATATTGGCGAGGTGAGGTCCGTTCAGATCATGGACGGCGGTGTCGACTCCGGTCAACAGTTCGACTTCCAAAGGCGCGGATACGGAAAAACCGTACCGCATGGCCAATAGGTGCAGGTTGGTCTGCCCGGGGAAGCGTTCGGAATGGATCGTGATCCGGGTTCCGTTCCAATCGAATTCCGTTTCCCGACGATGAATCCCCAACCGCATGTCCAGCGATTGCGAATGACGGGTGGGGGCCATTTTGAGCGGATTGAGGATCGTATTTCCAATTCGAAGGTAGGTATACAAGGGATTGAAGGCGTTAACGGATTCGCGGATTTTCCCGGGGGCCTGATCATAAAGCCCGGGGAGGTTGAGGGCGACCATCTGATCCTTGGAAAACTCCTCCAAAGTTCCGCGATAGCCGAAAAAACCGTTTCCGATCATGAACCGGTTTCCGCTCTTGATGATGTCGTGTTGGTCAAATGCGCGGATTTCGATTTGGAACAAGGAAATCACCCCGGAATTTCAGTTTCGATGCCAACCCGGCCGGTTTAGGCGGTCGGAAAGTGAAGCATGATACTTTACTTTATCACTTTTCCCCCATTCTCGCAAGACTTTGGACGTTATTTTACCCATGCATCCGCGGGGGGATTCAACCTGAGAAAGGCGAGAAATCCCGTAAAAAAGCGCCGCGGGAGACCGCGGCGCCGGCAGAGATCATTTATTGGCGATCAGTTGTTTCCAAAATTCTTCCGCGGAGCACGGTTTTCCGAACAGATACCCTTGCATCGCGTCGACGTTGATGCTTTGAAGCATCTTCTTTTGGGTCTCGGTTTCCACCCC
>JAKLGB010000033.1 GCA_022710895.1 Bacillota bacterium | reverse complement strand
GAAGTGGTCCGCGTTTTGCCGGAACGACGCACCGGAGACGAAAAACAATTTTTTTTCGACCCTTTCTGCCCCAAATGTGGGCAAAAGGTTGTTCGCAAAGAAAACGAAGCTGACTACTACTGTTTGAACCCAAATTGCGACGCTAAGAAGATGGAAGGGATCATTCACTTCGCATCCAGGGGGGCTTATGACATTGACGGACTGGGGGAGAAGGTCGTCACCGATTTCTATAATGACGGATTCCTTTCTGATATCTCCGACATCTTTACTCTCTCAGACCATTTTCAGGAGTTGATTCAAAAAGAAGGATATGGCCTGAAGAGCATAACCAATCTCGTGGATGCGATCGAAACCGCAAAAAAGAACAATTTGGACCGCTTGTTGTTTGGATTGGGGATTCGTCATGTCGGTGAAAAAGTCGCCAAGACCATCTCGGAACGCTTTCTTTCTATGGATCATTTGTTGTCGGCAACCGAGGAAGATTTGCTTAAAATCCCCGACATCGGATCTGTGATCGCCCATAGCGTCGCGGACTATTTCCGAGATTCTGCCAATCGTGAACGAATTAATAAACTTCGGGCTTTCGGATTGAATATGCAATACATTTCTGACAAAACCGATCAAGTTACACCTTTCACCGGAAAGACTGTGGTCTTGACGGGAACACTCGAACACTTCGGTCGCAGCGAAGCTCAAGCGATTGTGGAAAAGATGGGCGGGAACGTTTCCTCTTCCGTTTCCAAAAAGACCGACATGATCATCGCGGGGGTTGATGCCGGTACCAAGTTGACCAAAGGAAAAGAACTTGGAATCCGGATTTTGTCGGAAATTGAATTCGAAGAACTGCTCCGAAAAGAATCGTAGTTTGTACGGTTCTTTTTCTACCATGCCCTTTTCGCATGGTATAATCATAGAAGGTGACCGATATGAACGACCAAATCATTATCAAAGGCGCACGGGAGAACAATCTCAAATCGATTGACCTTACCCTGCCGAAAAATCAACTCATCGTCATGACCGGTGTTTCCGGGTCCGGGAAAACCAGCCTTGCCTTCGATACGATTTACGAAGAAGGAAGACGACGTTACGTCGAATCCCTGTCGGCATATGCCCGGCAGTTTTTGGGCAATATGGAAAAACCCGACGTCGATTCGATCGAAGGATTGTCCCCGGCGATTTCCATCGACCAGAAAACCACCTCCAACAATCCGCGTTCGACGGTCGGGACCGTCACGGAAATCTATGATTACCTCCGTCTTCTGTATGCCCGAATCGGAAAACCTTTTTGTCCGGAACATGGCATAGAAATCACCAGTCAGTCGATTCAGGAAATGACCCAAAAGGTCATGGAAACCAAAGACGCCAAAGTCGTGGTCATGGCTCCCGCGGTTCGCGGAAAAAAAGGAACCCATGAGAAAGAACTCAACGATTTCCGGAAAAGCGGTTATACGCGCATCCGAATCAATGGTGAATTCAGGGATTTAGATGAAGAAATCGAATTGGAAAAGACCAAAAGATATGATATCGACGTCATCATTGACCGATTGGTGATCAAAGACGGCATCCGTTCCCGCCTTTACGATTCGATCGAAACCGCTGCGAAATTGGGTTCGGGATTGGTCGTGGTTTTGATCAACGACGAAGAGAAGTTGTTCAGCGAACATTTCAGCTGCCCGATCTGCGGATTCCAGGTGAGCCAATTGGAACCGCGGCTCTTTTCGTTCAATTCCCCCTTCGGAGCCTGTCCGGAGTGTTCCGGACTCGGTTTCAAACGCAAGATCGACATCAATTTACTGGTGCCCAACCCTGATTTATCGGTGAAAAAAGGGGTTTTTGACAAATTTGCCAACACCGAATCCATTTATCTCCAACAAGTCTTTCAAACCTGTAAGGCTTTAGGCATCGACATCAACAAACCTTTCCGGGATTGGACCGCCGAAGAGAAAAAGCAGATACTTTACGGAACCGATCGAATGATCGATTATAAAATCGTTTCCAAGTCCAGCGAATATGAACACAGCCAAAAACGAACCTTTGAAGGGATCGTCACCAGCCTAGAACGGCGGTATCTGGAAACCACCTCTCGGATGGTCCGTGAATGGATCGAAATGATGATGAATGACATTCCCTGCGAAACTTGTGGCGGACGAAGGCTTTCCAAGGAAGCGTTGGCAGTCAAAATCGCCGGGTTGGACATCCATCAAATGTCATCCATGGCGATCCTTCATTTGTTAGATTTTTTTCAGAATCTGGCCCTTTCCCAGAGAGATCACGAAATTGCGAGACCGATTCTAAAGGAAATCATCACGCGGCTGCGGTTTTTAACGAACGTGGGATTGGATTATCTTTCGCTCCATCGGGCTTCGGGAACGCTCTCCGGCGGCGAATCGCAACGAATTCGTCTGGCAACGCAGATCGGCTCGCGGCTGACCGGTGTCCTTTATGTTTTGGATGAACCATCCATCGGTCTTCATCAACGCGACAACATGAAATTAATCGGAACCCTGAAAGACATGCGCGATATCGGCAACACGATGATCGTTGTCGAACATGACATGGAAATGATCGAAAATGCCGACTTTGTGGTCGACATCGGCCCCGGGGCCGGTGTTCACGGCGGAAAAGTCATTTTTGCGGGAACACCCGCCGATATGATGAAAGACCCCAACTCCATCACGGGAAAATATCTTTCCGGAGAATGGTTCATTCCCGTTCCCCAGACGCGTCGAAAGCCTGAACGGGGATTTTTGGAAGTCCTCGGAGCGAAGCAGAACAACCTCAAAAACATCGATGTACGGTTCCCCATCGGTTGTTTTACCGTCGTCACCGGAGTGTCCGGATCGGGGAAATCATCGCTTGTGAACGAAGTCTTGTACAAAGGTTTGGTGAACCGTATCACCGATCGCACCGAGATTGCGGGGGCTTGTCGGGACATCGTTGGATTTGAATCTTTCAATCGAATCATTGACATCGATCAATCTCCGATCGGGCGGACCCCCCGCAGCAATCCGGCCACCTATACCGGGGTTTTCGATGACATTCGTGATCTCTTCAGCATGACCACCGAAGCCAAAGTCCGTGGATACGACAAAGGCCGTTTTTCCTTCAATGTCAAAGGCGGGCGTTGCGAAACCTGTTCGGGCGACGGTGTCATCAAGATTGAAATGCATTTCATGCCCGATATTTACGTGGAATGCGAGCAGTGCCACGGAAGTCGGTACAATGATGAAACTCTGGAAGTCAAATATAAAGGGAAATCGATCGCCGAGGTTTTGGACATGACGATCGAGAATGCCGTGAGTTTTTTTAAGAACGTTCCCAAGATTTACGCGCGACTGAAAACCTTGAACGACGTCGGGTTGGGCTACATCAAACTCGGACAATCCTCCGTTACTTTATCGGGCGGAGAAGCGCAGCGCGTCAAATTGGCGAGCGAACTGTACAAGCGCATCACCGAACAATCGATCTACATTCTCGATGAACCGACGACCGGTCTGCACAGTCATGACATCGTCAATTTGTTGGCGGTCTTGCAAAACATCGTCGACAAAGGTGCCACGGTCGTGGTTATCGAGCATAATTTGGATGTCATCAAGGTGGCCGATCATTTGATCGACCTCGGTCCGGAAGGCGGAGACCGCGGGGGGAACGTTTTGGCCGTCGGTACGCCGGAAGAAGTCGCGGAAAACCCGCAAAGCTACACCGGTACCTATCTAAAAAAAGTTCTTAATTTTCAAAAGTAACGCGAGGACGTTTTTTTGTTTCTTCACGAGGGAAGTATCCCTCGTTTTTTTTGCGATCTTGTGATATCATAATGATATGCTCAAAGCATCAGCGGGCTCAAGGTGGATTTCGCATGGATGACGACGAAAAAGATCTTCGAAAAGAAATCGAAGAACTGGAAAAGTTGATTGCGGAAGTCAAAAAGCAAAATGAAGAGGAAAAGAAACGGTTGAAAGGCGGAAACCGTCCGGAAGATCCCAAGGTCGTCCGCATTAACATCGCGGCGGAATACTCCCGCGATCCGTTCATCAACCTGATCGTGGGTTTCCTCGTCAACTTCATTTTGATTTTTGGCATTATCGAGGTGTTGAAACTCGGAGAAGCGGAAAACACCTTTGTCTTTCTGTGGATTTCCGCGGGGTTCACCGTCTACGATTTCTTGTTGAAATTTCTGCTCATGAACCGCTTCCCGAAATTGGTCTTTTATTCTTCCGGAATCATCTTTCTGTTGACCCACTTGCTGTTTTTTTATGCCATGGACCTGTGGGTATTCGTCAAAAGTTTCGCTTTCGCCAACGACATTTATCCATTGGTGTTTGTCTTCTTGTTTTCCGTGCTCCGCGTCATCGTGAAAAACCTCTATTCCCTGATCGTCCGCGGTTTATCCGTTCGGGCGACGGAGAAATAATGAAATGTGGGTGATATCATGCCAAATCAATTGACTGTCCGGGAAGTCGCCCGGGGAATGAACCTCGAAGTGCTGGCCGGAGAAGCGGGTCTGGATCACGTGATTACCAATCCCAACCTGACCAAACCGGGTCTGGAACTGGCGGGGTTGTTCGATTTTTACGAACACAACCGTATCCAAATCATCGGTTCCAAAGAAGGGGTCTTTTTCAAATCGCTCTCTTTGGAGGATCAGTTGACCCGGGTCCGCCGTTTATTCGAAGAACAACCTCCGGCCTTTGTTTTTTCCGTTAACGTCCCCGTTCCGGAATTATTCATCGGCTTAGGCAACGAATTTTCGATTCCGGTGATGAAAAGTCCGTATCAAACGACTTCGTTGTTCGGCGAACTGTTCAATTTCCTACAATCGCGCTTGGCGGAACGCACCTTCATGCACGGGGCGTTGATGGACATCAACGGCGTCGGGGTTGTCATCACCGGTCAAAGCGGCATCGGAAAAAGTGAGGTTGCCTTGGAGTTGATTCGCCGCGGATATATGCTCGTGGCGGATGACATGATCGAAATCTATCAAAAAGAACGCGGTGTCTTGATCGGAACCGCTCCCGATCTGCTCAAAAAATATTTGGAAGTCCGGGGCATCGGCATTGTCAACGTCGTGTATATGTTCGGTGTTCGCGCTTACCGCGAAAACAAGAAAATTTCCCTCATCGTCCACTTGGAAACTTGGGATGAAAATAAACAGTTCGATCGTTTGGGACTAAAAGAAGAAACGGAAAAAATCTTTGACACCGAAGTGGTTTCCATGTCGCTGCCGATTACCGAAGCCCGCAACACGGCTACGCTCGTGGAAGCCGCGGCTTTTGATTTCAAAGCGAAAATCGCCGGTTATCGATCCGCCGAAGAATTCAGCGAATGCCTGAACGATAAAATCGCCCTCAATGCCAAAAATGACCAGGTGAAGCCGTGAAAAAAGCGATCAAAATTTTGGGAGTCTTCTCTCTTTTTCTGACGATTGGATTGATGCTTATCGGTTGTGCCTCCAACCAGACCACCGCAGATCCGGACGGAACTTTTACCGTCCGGTTCGTCGATTATGACGGGACCGTCCTCCAAACAACGACCTGCACCGTTGGGGTTTCTTGCGCCATCGTTCCTCCCACGGCGCCGGTCAACCGGGGCGGAAACAGCAATCGGGTTTTTACGCATTGGAGTGTTTTTTCCACCGAATACGCTTCTCTGAATTCCGATACGGACATTGAAGCCGTATATACTTTGGATCGAGCCATTTTCACCATCAACGGACGAGCGGTGGTCTGGTATTCGGTCTTGATCATGGCCGGGATCATGACCGCCTTCCTCATCGGGATGCGGGAAAGCAAACGGTTGGGAATCGATGGCGATGTCTTGATTGACGGGTTTTTATGGATCGTTCCCGTGGCGATTCTGGGGGCACGTTTGTGGTATGTGGCTTTCGAATTCAATGCCTTTGTGGTTCAAGGAGATATTGGAGCGACCCTCTTGAAAATCCTCGGATTCCAAAACGGAAGACTTAATTTTGCCGAATTCGGATTGGCCGGTCTGGCGATCCACGGCGCGTTTTTCACCGCTGTGATCTGTGCTTTCTTCTATAGCCGCAAACGGAAAATCAATCTTCTTCAGGTGGCCGATTTGGTGGGTGCGGGATTCATCGTCGCCCAAACCTTCGGCCGCTGGGGAAACTTCCTCAATCAGGAAGCTCACGGTGGGTTGGTCGGGGGAATGACCGGGCTGACCGCCAATTGGTCTCTTCAACAACAATATGAGTTTCTCCGATATACGCTCCATCTTCCCGATTTCATCGTTCATAACATGTACATCATCGGGAATGTCTTCGACGCCACCGAACCCGTAACCGGGTTTTACCATCCGACCTTCTTGTACGAACTCCTCCTCAACTGGATCGGATTCTTCGTCATTCTCGTTCTCCGGCGAATCAAATGGTTCCGCTTCGGCGAAATGATGGCATTCTATCTGGTTTGGTACGGAGCGGTCCGCATCTTCATCGAAACGATGCGCACCGATCCCCTCGTGTATCACATTTTCGGCGTAACCGTCAAAGCCGCGACCACCACCTCCGTCTTGATGATATTGGGAGGGGTTGCCCTGTCTCTCGCCATCCGCTTATGGTGGAAGGGCGAATCCTACGGAACGGTTCCCGGGCATTTCGTATTCCGCAAAAAGCCGCAGGAGATCCGGGGATGACCCATCACGATTTGGTCATCGTCGGCTGCGGACCCGCGGGAATGATGGCCGCCATTTACGCCAAACGTGCGAATAAAGACGTCCTCATTTTGGATAAAAGCACTCCCGGGGGTCGAATTCGTTCTACCTACACCGTGGATAATTATCTGGGATTCGGGCGGGTTTCCGCGGAAGAATTGGTTCAAAAAATGGTCACCCATCTGCATGATTTGGAAATTGCGGATACCTATGGATGTGTTCGCAAAATCGATAAAACCGAGAATGGGTTCATCGTTCGTACCGATGAGGAAGAATATTCCGCGAATGCCGTGATCCTCGCCACCGGCACGAATCCCAAAACGCTGGGGGTCGAAAACGAACCCCGTTTTGTGGGAGCCGGGTTATCTTACTGCGCCGTGTGCGACGGGGTTTTTTTTGAAGACAAAGACGTAGTCGTCATCGGCGGGGGCGATTCGGCGTTGGAAGAAAGCGACTATCTTTCCGGAATCTGCCGATCGGTGACCATCCTACACGATCTTGCGGAATTCACCGCAAATCACGGATTGGTGAAGCGGGTCTCTTCACGTCCCAACGTTCGTATTTTCCGCGATACCAAAGTCCTCGGTTTTCTCGGAGACGAGTCGATCAAGGGCGTCCGGACCCTCGCCAAGGACGGTAGCGAACAGATCCTGCCTGCCGAGGGCGTGTTTGTTTACGTCGGAAACCAACCCGACACCGGATTCGTTTCCGGGTTGTGTCAAACGGACCGTTCGGGCTTCATCCGCGTCAATTCGGAAATGCAAACCAGCGTTCCCGGGCTTTATGCTTGCGGAGACGTGACCAAAAAAGATTATCGTCTGATCGCCACCGCCATTTCCGACGGTGCGATCGCCGCCCTCGGGGCGGTGAAATATTTAGATCAGCTGGACGGGAGATGAACCCATGTCGTTCGCAACCGATGTCAAAACCGAACTGGCGGCCGTACGAAACGCCGCCTGTTGCAACACCGCGGAACTTTCCGCTCTTTTGCACATCGGCGGGGCGATGGAAGTGTCCAGCCGAGGATTGGCCATTTCGTTCCAGACGACCAATATTGCGGTCATCCGCAATTTCATTCGCCTAGTCAAAGAATTGTACCACGTTGAGTTGACGATTCTCAGCAAAACCCAAGTTCGCCTGCGGAAAAACGATTTGTTCGTCGTCCGCATCGAGGAAAAAGTCGAGAAAATCCTCAACGAACTCTCTCTCATCAACAAGAATGCGCTTTTCTTTCAGGATTTGGACGAGGCGATTGTGCGGAAAGAGTGCTGCAAAAAAGCCTATTTGCGCGGCGCCTTTCTTGCCGGGGGATCGATCAACAGTCCCGAAACGTCGTCCTATCATCTGGAAATTCAGACTTCTTCCCAAAAACAGGCGGAAATCCTGCAAAAAATCGCCAACGAGTTTTCTTTGAATGCGAAAGTGGCGAAAAACCGGCGGGGATTCATCATGTATATGAAAGACGCCGAACGGATTTCCGATTTTCTGCGGGTTACGGGGGCGACGAACCAACTGTTCGCTTTCGAAGACAGTCGCATCAAGCGCGATTTCAAAAATTCGATTAACCGCGTCATCAACTGCGATATCGCCAACGAGAAAAAAGCTTTGGACGCCGCCAACAAACAACTCGAACAAATCGCGCTCATCGAATCCCGGAAGTCGATCGAATTGACCCTGAGTCTTCAGGAAGCGATCTTCTTGAGGAAAACATATCCGGAGGCCACGCTTCTGGAATTGTCCGCCTTGTCCGCCAATCATTATCCCGACCCGATTTCCAAGTCCGCGCTCAACCATCGGTTCCGCGCCCTGAAGGATCTTGCCAACCGGTTGTCGATCGAGGAGGAACGTCCATGATCCAAGGCATCGGTTGCGACATTGTCGAGATTGCCCGCCTCAAAGACGAAATCAAACACAAGATCCTTTCCCCCAACGAATTACGCGTTTACGATCGATTTACGTCCGAATCCCGGAAACAGGAATTTTTAGCCGGTCGCTTTGCGGTGAAAGAAGCGATCGTCAAAGCCGCGGGACTCGTCCCTTTTCCCGAAATGGACGTCATCGATGATGAAAACGGCAAACCGCACTTGACCTGCGCCCGACTCTCCGGTCGAACGATTCACCTGTCGATCTCCCATGAAAAGGCCTTTGCGATCGGATTCTGCGTGGTGGAAGCGCCCGATCTGTGAGGTTTCTTTGAAACCGTAAATAACACTTGCAAAAGCCCCCCGAATTCGGTAAAATTATACATGCTGAGGTGAAAATATGGCAACTTATACGAAAGGTTTCAAAAAGCAATCCGGAGATCAAATCCTTCTGAAAGCGATCGTTGGGATCATTGTCGTCGTCCTGGCCATCGTCGGACTCGTTTTCTTATATCAAGTCATCACGGACAAAGGCGATTATAAAGAATTCGATCACATCGCCGAATATGATGAAATCCTGATTCAACAAGCCAATTCCCAACAAATCCAGGAATATCTCGTGTATTTTTATAATGCCGCCGATCAAGACTGTTTGGATGTTCAGAAACAAGTGTTGAATCTGGCCGGAAAACTGGAAAACAAAGGCGTCCGCATTTTCTTCGTCGA
The DNA here is from genome assembly GCA_022710895.1 of Bacillota bacterium. Taxonomy (GTDB): domain Bacteria; phylum Bacillota_I; class Bacilli_A; order Izemoplasmatales; family Hujiaoplasmataceae; genus JAKLGB01. The sequence continues at coordinate 5,641 of JAKLGB010000033.1, read as the reverse complement.
TTTGGACGCGGTGAAAGAAGGCACCACCGGGGATAAGGATAATTTCCTCGTCGCCATCGGAAAAGGAACCTCCTTCCTCAACCAATCCCCGATGATGATTTCGATCGCCAATGGCCAATTCCACACCGCTTATACCACAGGAGAAACGATCAAAGGCATCATGAACGACGTATTGTCCGGAACCTACGAACCATTCAACTAAACTTGAAGATTCATTCCAACAAAAACCCGCAAGGGTTTTTTTTGTTTCCTGTGGTCAAAAAGGACGATTTATGATATAAATGAAACAAAGACAATTGCCGAAAAGGGTGAAGACGATGGAATATGTCAATGCCGCGCTGATTCAAACGATTGCGGCGGACAATCAAATCAAAGAAACGCAGGTCAAGGCCGTCCTTGACCTTTTAGCCGAAGGAAACACCGTGCCGTTCATCGCACGTTATCGCAAGGAAGTCACGGGTTCGCTCGACGAAGAACAAATTCAAGCGATTCAAAAAGAATTCGAATACGGACAGAACCTGCAAAAGCGAAAAGACGATATCACCCGACTGATTGATGAAAAAGGGATGTTGACGGAAGAATTGAGACTGAAGATCGACGAAGCGATGAAACTCGTCGATTTGGAAGATCTCTACCGTCCCTTCAAGGAGAAGAAAAAGACCAAAGCGACCGAAGCGATCGCCAAAGGACTCGAACCGCTGGCGAAAACGATGATGACCTTCCCGATTGTTTCCGACATCGACGAGTTGGCCCAACCGTATTTGAACGAACAGGTTTCCACCGTTTCCGAAGCTTTCCAAGGCGCAAAGTACATCATCGCCGAAACCATTTCCGATCATGCGGCCTTCCGGAAATGGATCCGTGATTTTACCACCCGGACCGGGAAAATCACCACCAAGAAGAAAAAAGACGCGGTGGATGAACTGGGAACCTATCAAAACTATTATGAATACGAAGAACCGTTGAAATCGGTCAAATTGCATCGGATTCTCGCCATCAATCGCGCCGAAAACGAAAAAGTCATCACCGTCGGGCTCGAAGTGGCGACGGAAGAAATTCAAGCCTTCTTGGAAAAGCAGGTCATCGGCAACCGTACTTCCCCGGTCAATCCGTTGATCCGGGATGCGATCGCCGATGCCTACAAACGCCTGATCAGCGGCGCCATCGAACGCGAGATCCGCAGCGATTTCACGGAAAAAGCCGAAGATTCTGCCATCAAACTTTTCTCGGAGAACCTCCGGAGCCTTTTGTTGCAACCGCCGATGAAAGGAAAAATGGTGTTGGGAATCGACCCGGCATTCCGCACCGGATGCAAGATGGCGGTCATCGATCCTTTCGGAAAGTTCCTCGACAAAACGGTCATCTATCCTCACGAAGCTAAACTGGGAGCTTCTCCGGATTATCGAAAAGTCGAAGAGGCCAAAGTCAAAGTCAAATCCCTGATTGCCAAATACCATGTGGATATCATCGCGATCGGCAACGGGACCGCTTCCCGGGAAACGGAAGCGTTCGTAGCCGAACTGATCAAAGATCTTTCCGCTCCTGTCTATTACGTGATCGTGAGCGAAGCCGGGGCATCCGTCTATTCGGCTTCCGATCTCGCCCGCGAAGAGTTTCCCGATTTTCATGTGGAAGAACGTTCCGCGGTTTCGATTGCCCGTCGTCTGCTCGACCCGCTGTCCGAACTCGTGAAGATCGATCCCCAATCGATCGGTGTGGGGCAGTACCAACACGATGTTTCCCAAAGCAAACTCGCGGAACAATTGGATTTTGTCGTTTCGACCGCCGTCAACCGTGTCGGCGTCAATGTCAATACCGCCTCCTCTTCACTGTTGAAATACGTGTCCGGAATGTCTTCGGGCGTGGCGACCAACGTCGTCAAATACCGGGAAGCCTTTGGACCTTTCAAGAACCGCAAAGAATTGCTTAACGTTTCCAAACTCGGTCCCAAGATTTTTGAACAGGCAGTCGGGTTTTTGCGGATTCCCGACGGGGAGAACCCCTTGGATCGGACTCCGATCCATCCGGAAAGCTATGAGTTGGCTTTGCGTATCCTTCATCAGATCGGGGTTCAGCCTTCCGACATCGGAACACCGATCTGCAAATTGAAAGCCGGAATGGTCGACCGTGTCGATTTGGCCAAGAAACTCAATGCCAATCCGCTGACCTTGAACGATCTCTTGGATGCCATCGCCTCGCCCCTGCGGGACGTTCGCGACGACTTTCCGCAACCCCTGCTCAAAAGCGAAATTCTGAAACTCGAAGATTTGAAACCGGGAATGGAACTGCAAGGCACCGTCCGCAACGTCGTCGACTTCGGGGCTTTCGTCGACGTCGGCATCAAGGAAGCGGGGCTGGTTCACATTTCCAAAATGAGCAAGACCTATATCAAACATCCTCTGGAAGCCGTTTCCGTGGGCAACATCGTCAAAGTCTGGGTTGTTGCCGTCGATTTGGAACGGAAGCGTCTGCAATTGACGATGCTGAGTCCCGAGGAGCAAGCCAAACGAGGCATGTGAATTCAATCATCACCATTTCTTTCGAGGGAGTTGATCCGATGCGTTGGGATTTTTTGATGACGACCGCCCTTTTTGCCATGGGAGCTTTTTTGTTTACGGCGGCGGTATTCATCTTTTCCCGGAAAGAGAAGATTCTCGGAATCCGTTTGGTAGGGGCTCTTGCCGCCATGAACGCTGTGTTCATGTTCGGATACGCCGGTTTTTTACTGAGCGACAACATTATTACCAAGATCTGGCTCAATCATGTTCAGTACCTCGCCATCCCGTTCTTTGCCGCCTTATGGTATCTGCTTTCCCGGCAACAAAAAACCGGGGTGCATCGCTTCGGGTGGAAAGCCTATATTGGGATTCTGGCGATTCCGACCTTGGCGATGATCGCCAACTTTCTTTATCCCGCCACGGAAGTTTCATCGGGAACTTGGATCAATCACCTGCTTTTCGTTTCGCATGAAGTCGCCTACGATGTCGATTTTGGATCCGGTTTCGTCGGATTGGTGTTTGAAAAAGGCGTTCTTTATTATGCATTGATGGGCTTTTCTTCGTTACTGGCGGGTCTGTCGTTCATCAATTATGCCCTGTTGTCAAAGAAGAGCGAAGGGATGGGACGAAAACGCGTGGTCATCTTGGCGGGAGCGAGCGTCGTTGCCTTTTTGGCTTCGTTGATTCCTTTGTTCAGCCCGTGGACCGCTTTGATTGACGGGATGCCGTTATTCACCGGCTTGTTTTCGTTTTTGACCTTCCTGCTCTTATTCAAATACGAGTTATTCGAACTGATTCCTCAGGCTTATCGAATGATTTTCTATGAAAACAATTCCCCGCTCTTGATTTTGGATCGCACCTATAAGGTCATCAGCGTCAACCGAGTCGCCAAAGAGTTTTTCCGCGATCTGCATCCAGATCTCGATCGGGCCCCTTTATCTTCCTTTCAGGCGTTCGATCCGGAAATGATGGAATGCGTACGGGAGCGTAAGTCCCATGAATGGAAATTTCCCAACTCCTCCCCGGAACGGCATTATTTGGTCAAAGTAATGGAAATCGCCAAAAACGGGGGAAAAGCCACGGGATATACTTTGTATTACGAAGACATCACCGCGCACAAAAACCAGTTGAAGCGGATGGAATATTTCGCCTTGTATGACGATTTAACGCGGATCCGCAACCGCCGGTATTTCTTTCAACTAGCGGTCGAGGCTTTTGACAAAGCGATTGAAAAGCGGGAAAAAGTCGCGGTGATCATGTTTGATTTGGATGATTTCAAAGAAGTCAACGACATCTACGGACATCAAGCCGGAGACTCCGTCCTCCACGATCTCGCCGCTTTAATATCCCAAGAATTGGGGACAGATGATTTGTTCGCCCGGTACGGAGGAGAGGAATTCATCATCTTCCAAAAGAACACATCGATCGAAGATTCCGCCAAATTGGCCCGCCGTCTTTGCGCGGTTCTCAACGGTCACGTTTTTGCTTATGAAAAACGAATGATCAAGACGACTGCCAGTTTCGGTGTGTCGGGCTCGAAGAAACAGATCGACCGCTCCTTGGACAATTACATCAAGCAGGCGGATGATGCCCTTTATCAAGCGAAAACACAGGGAAAAAATCAAGTTTTTGTTCATTCGGAAACAAATTTGTAAGCACGGACCCTATCTCATTTGTTTTTTTTGATTTATAATGAAGGAGTACAGGAACGATCATAGATCGTCCTTAAAGGAGGGATTCGGTTTTCATCATGAACAAACCCAAATTCGGTTATGGCTGGTTGATCAAATGGATTTTGGCCGCTATCCTCATCGCGGCCGGGATTCTCATCAAAATCTATGATGTCGAGGTCGTATATGCGACGACCGGCATCGCCATCGTCATCTTCTCGCTGTTGCGGATCGTGCCGTTGATGAAGACGTTGAAAAAGGAAGTCCTCCGGACGATTAATCTCATCGAAGTCATTTTTGACACGATCATGGGCGGATTGATGATCTATGTCGTCTTTTCCGGAAAGTCCACGGATGCGTTATGGATCGGATTATACGGCTATCTGATTGCCGTGTTCTTCTATGTTCGCGGATTCATCTACTTTACTTCCATGTATTTCTTCGGAGAAAAAACGGAACCGATGAAATTCTGGTTCCATTTGGTCTGCATCACCCTCGGGTCGGTGTTGGCGGTATTGGCCATCATGAATGTCAACATCATGCACACCCTGGGATGGATCGTCCTGTTCATCGCCGTCGCCGGCGGGGCCTATCTCGGATATGATGGATTCGGCGGATATCAGAAATACCGCGAGTCTTCCAAAGCTCTGAATGAAGAAAAACGCCGTCAGGAAGCCGAAAAACAGGCCATTTTAGACAAGCCCGTCGAGCAACCGAAGGTGGAGGAACCCAAAGAAAAAGAGGTCCCCATCAGCTAAAAAAAACGGTTGACAGTCAGCTGAAAATGGGGTAATATTAAATGGCTGACTGTTTCCTGGAGTAATACTCAAGTGGTCGAAGAGGCGCCCCTGCTAAGGGCGTAGGTCGGGATACCGGCGCGAGAGTTCAAATCTCTCTTACTCCGCCAGTGAATGGACGAAAGGCGATTAGTCGATAATCGCCTTTTCTATCCGCCGAATGCGAATGAAAATCGTTGTGTTTCTGCCTTTGGATTGATATAATGATTAAGGAAACAAAACACGCATCATACGGTTCAACCCTGTGGAGGAGTACCCAAGTGGCTGAAGGGGCTGGCTTGGAAAGCTAGTAGATCGTTAACCCGGTGCGGGGGTTCGAATCCCCCCTCCTCCGCCATCTGACGAGAATAGGTCTGATACAACAATCAGACCTTTTTTTTGCGCTTAAATTTAGCCAAAATAACTAGAATTAGCGTATAGGTCAGTATAGTTCAAATGTTAACACTTTATGGGGTATGTTTTAAAAGTTGATGGTCTTTTTTTCTGAGAATAAGTTGCATAAGTAAGCATCAAGTAGTAAAATATAGTAAGATAGTAGGAAAGTAAGAAAATATGAAACAATATGGGGTGAATTATATGTTAATAGAACTGAGAAAAAAATCTCAAATAACGATACCTAAAGTAATCGCCAATGAACTAAATCTTGAAGAAAAAGATCAACTCGAGATTTCTGTAA
>JAKLGB010000032.1 GCA_022710895.1 Bacillota bacterium | reverse complement strand
TTTCCGGACGAGTTGAAAGAAAAGGTCGTCATATATATCCGCGAAGCGCTTCAAGGCCGTCCTTCCACCCACACTTTGAAAGTGACATTTGACGAAGAACGGTATGTCCGAACCTTATATTCCCCCATCCCCGATGAGAACGGCGGTATCGGCGGAGCCACGGTCTTTGTCGAGGACGTCACGGAAATGGTCATGGTTTCCGAAGAAAATCGGCGTCTCTCCTACCATGATTACCTGACGGGGTTGTTCAACCGGCGGTATTATGGGGAACTCCTTCAGAAAATCGAAACCGAAAATCGGTTACCGGTGGCCTTTTTGATCGCCGACATCAACGGTCTGAAACTGGTCAACGATGCCTTCGGCCATCATGCCGGAGACGAACTTTTGCTCAAGGTTTCGCGCAAACTCACTGCCGGATTCGGCCCCACCGCCGCGGTGATGCGAATCGGGGGGGATGAATTCGTGATGATTTTGGAAGGCGAACTGGCCGCCACCGCCGCGGAAACCGTCGAAAAGGTCAAAACCGAGATGGAACGGGAAGTTCTCTTCGGAATCAACGTTTCCGTTTCCTTCGGTTTGGCATTTCGACGCACCGGGGAATTGATGGAAGACGTCATGAAGCGGGCGGAATCGGAGATGTACGCCCGAAAGTTGTTCGAGGTTTCCAGTCAACGGGCCGAATCGATCCGTTCGATTCTCAACACCTTGTACGTCAAAAACCCGCGGGAAGAATTCCATTCTCGCCGCGTCAGCGATTTTTGTTTAAAAATCGGACAATTCCTTGGTCTCCCCAAAGATCAATTGAATCAATTGAAATTGATCGGAAACCTTCACGACATCGGAAAAATCGCCATCGACGAAGCCATTTTGAATAAGCCGGGCAAATTGACCCCCGAGGAGTGGTCCGAAATCCGGCGCCATCCGGAGACCGGATATCGCCTGTTGATCACTTCCAGTGAGTTTGCCGAGATGGCCGAGGATATTCTTGCCCATCACGAACATTGGGACGGTTCGGGATATCCGAAAGGGTTGCGCGGGGAAGCCATCCCCTGGCGAGCGCGCTTGATCGCCATCGCCGATGCCTTCGATGCGATGACCGCCCCTCGGCCCTACCGCCAATCGCTCTCGACCGAGGCTGCCCTTCAAGAAATTCTGCGTTGTGCGGGAACCCAATTCGATCCCGAGTTGGCACCGCGTTTCGTCGAAGGGATGCTTCAATCGCAATCTGTCAATCCTTGATTTGATCTTGCCCGAGGTGAACTACCGATGATCATCCGTTTTCAACCGTTGTTTTTTCCAAAAATCTGGGGCGGCGGCGCCATTCGCCGCCGTTTTGGTTATCCGCTTTCCGAAGCGGCGATCGGCGAATGCTGGGGGATCAGCGCCCTTCCGGGGAAAGAAACCCCGATTGTCGGGGGGCCTTTGGCCGGAACCCATCTGAGTCAATTATGGAAGGATCGACCGGACTTGTTCGGTAATCATCCCGCCCCGTATTTCCCGTTGCTCGTCAAATTCATCGATGCCGCGCAAGATTTGAGCGTTCAAGTCCATCCCGACGACATCTATGCCCGCCAACAGGGTTTTCCGTATGGCAAATCCGAATGTTGGATCGTCCTTGGGGCGGAACCGGGAGCCCAGATCGTTTTTGGCCACCAGGCCCGCTCTCGCGCAGAAGTGGAAGCCAAAATCGCCCAAGACCGAATCGAAGATATCCTCAAACGCGTTCCTGTCCGCGAAGGCGATTTTTTTAACGTCGCCCCGGGAACGATCCACGCCCTCGGCAGTGGGCTTTTGATTTTGGAAATCCAGCAGTCGAGCGATCTGACTTACCGATTATTCGATTACCATCGTTTGGAAAACGGCAAGCCCAGAGAACTCCACATTCAGGATGCTTTAGCCACCCTGCGATTCCCCGATCCGGAACCCTCACCGGCGTGGGAAACCCCCTATTTTTCGATCGACCGTCCTCAACTGGGCACCGAACAGACGGCTTCCCTTTTCGGGGACTATCTGATCGTCACCGCCGGCGAAGGAACCATCGGGCAAGAACCGGTCCGTTCCGGTGACTTCCTGATGGTCACCTCGATGGCAGAATACCGGATCGAGGGTCCGGTGACCTTCTATCGGGCGCGGCTCAAGTGAGGGATTCTCATGAGTAAGGTCACCCTGGAAACGATCGCCAAGAAGTGTGGTGTCAGCAAAGGCCTGGTTTCTCTTGCTTTGGCGGGAGAATACGGCGTCAGCGCCAAAAAACGGAGCGATATCGTCGTGGCCGCGCTCCAACTCGGCTATGATTTTCAGCGCCTCCGTCGGCGAAAAAACGACGATCAAGGACGATTGATCGTCGTTTTGGTAAAAACCATCGACCTGCAAACCGATCGGTTCTGGCCCCAGATCATCAAAGGCATCGAGCGTGAAGCGGCGGCGATTCATGCCCGCATCTCCGTTCGATCCTGGTCGGAAACGGCGGATCCGATGGCTTTGATTCCCGAAATCCTCGATGCGGGGTGCGTCGGAATCCTCATCGTATCCGAACTGCCCCCCGAACGGTTTGAACCGTTGGCGGCGCTGCGAATCCCGATGGTCTTGATCGACGGCAAACAACGCGCCGACGATCACCTGGACACCGTGAGCGTCAATAACTACGCCGCCATGCGATTGGCGGTCTCCGAATTGATCCGACGCGGGGCGAAACGGCTGGTGTTTGTGGGCGACGTTTCGCACGCGGACAGCTTCAATCAGCGATTTTTGGGTTTTCGGGACGCCTTGGCTTTCCATCCCGGCATCGAGGGCGTATTCCTGACTCAACCGGCCGGGCCGACCTCCTTGACGGATTGCCTCGACTGGGACGCCTTGTGTGCCGATTTGGATCATCGATCCCCAACGGTCTATGTGTGCGCCAACGACTTCATCGCGGAATTTGTCTACCGGGCGGCCTCTGCCTCCGGAAGGCGGATTCCCGAGGAGGTGGGAGTCTTCGGATTTGACGATATCAGTTCGGCATCGACGATGATTCCCCCGTTGTCGACGGTGGTCGTCCCGAAAACCGCATTGGGACAAAAAGCCGTCCAAGTGTTGCTGGATCGGATCACCGATCGCGAAGCCCCGTATTCTCGGACGGAACTGATGGCCTTCCCGTGCTGGCGGGACTCGGTTTCCGACGAAAAGCGGCGGGTGCGTCCGTCCAAAGAATCTGTTTAGACTTTTGTTTAGAAAAACGCCGTTCCGTCGAGAAAATCCGCGTTGACCTCCGGCGTTTTTTCTTTTACAATAGAAGCGTATGCCCGACCGGGATGACCCGGCCGAGGGTCCATCCGAGGAGGAAATCGACGACATGTTATTAAAAAAGTATGCCGGCAACCCGATTCTGTTGCCCAATCCCGCCAACGAATGGGAAAACCTGATGGTTTTGAATCCCGCGGTGGTTTATGACGAAGTCAAACAGGAATTCGTCATGCTGTATCGCGCCGCTGGAGACACCGAAATGCATTTGATTTATCTGGGACTCGCCACCAGCAAGGACGGGATCCATTTTGTCCGTCAAAGCGATCAACCGGTTCTCGGTCCGACCGAAGACAATGCCGATGCCGGCGGCGTCGAAGATCCGCGGTTGGTCCAGTTCGGCGAATGGTATTTCCTGACGTATGCCAGCCGTCCGTACGCTCCCGGACGTTATTGGCTTCAGGCCCCGCGTCCGTGGGTCAATCCCCCGGAAGTCGGCCCGCAATTTCTGAAATGGAACGATACGGTCACCTATTTGGCGATCACCAAAGACTTCATCCATTACAAGAAACTGGGACGCATCACCGATACTCGAACCGACGACCGTGATGTCATCCTTTTCCCCGAAACCGTCGGGGGACAATTCATCCGGGTTTCCCGTCCGATGTATTGGTGTGGAAAAGGCTATCCGTGCGAAAAGCCGGCGATTTGGATCGCCAAGTCTCACGATTTGATGGAATGGCCGCATTCCGAATTGCTCATCAAAGGCGAACAATGGTGGGAAACTCGGAAAATCGGGGGCGGCTGCCCGCCGATCAAGACCGCGGACGGATGGATCCTGCTGTATCACGGCGTCTGTGACGCCGATGGCGAATACCGCGTCGGGGCGTTGTTACTGGATTTGGACGATCCCGCCAAAGTCATCGCGCGCACCAAGGATCCCATCATGTGGGCCGAAGAACCCTACGAGAAGAAGGGTTTTTACAATGGCTGTGTTTTCCCCACCGGCAACGTGGTTGTCGGGGACGAAATGTACATTTATTATGGTTCCTCCGATAGCGTCATCTGTCTGGCTACCTGCAGTTTGAAAGAACTCACGGCATTTTTGAAGAACGAATGCCGCATCGGATAACTTGTTTCCTTGAGAAACGGAAAGCGCACAGACCATGGAACTGAACGGGAAAACCATCAGTTTCCTCGGTGACTCGATCACCGAGGGCGCCGGGGCCTTGGATTGGGGCAACTGTTATGTCGAACGGATCCGGAAACAAAACCTTTTCGCCCGAGTCGCCAATCACGGCATTTCCGGAACCCGGATCGCCCGCCAGCGAAAGCCTTCGGATTGGCCGGCCTTCGACCGGCATTATTTGACGCGGGTACCGGAAATCAATCCAGTTTCAGACATCGTGGTCGTGTTCGGGGGAACGAATGATTTCGGTCACGGGGACGCCCCGATCGGAACACCGGAAGACCGCACCGAATGGACCTTTTTCGGAGCGATGGATTTGCTTTGCAAGACCTTGGTAAAGCATTGTCCGAAGGCCCGCATCATCATCCTGACTCCACTCCACCGCATTGGGGAGTCCTCCCCAATGGGAGAAGGATCCAAAACCGCTCCCGGAGCGACACTGGCCGATTATGCCCATGCCATCCGGGTCGTTGCGGAACGAAACGGACTGCCCGTTCTGGACCTGTTTGCGGAAGGAATCCTCGATCCCAACGATCCTGCCGTCCTCCATTCCCTGATGCCTGACGGTCTGCATCCGAACGATGCGGGTCATGCAATCCTTGCCGAGCGGATCCTGACTTTTTTGAGAACGCTGAAATAATTTTTTGATTTTTCGGAACCGAAGCCTCCTTATTGAAGGATTTCGGTTCCGGTTTTCTTTTCCGGGAGAGTCCCAATCATCGAGTGGATCGGTACCGATCTTTTGTTATGCCCTTTTCTTTTTTCCATCGGAATGGTAGGATGATGGCAGAGAATGACACAAGCCAGCCCGATCGACTGAGGATCGATGATGGCAGGCAGTTCCACAGGAGGGACATATGGGTTGGGAAAAATTCAATGCTTTTATGACTGGGAACGATGAGCCGTGGAGTTTGCGTTTCAAAGATCTGTTTTCGGGAAGTTTCAAAAAACGTCCCAAAGAAACTCTGGAAACCCCCGAGACTTTTTCTCCGATTCCCCGACCGTGGCGCTGGACGCGGATCTTCTTGTTTTTATTGATCATGACGATCGTCTATTACTTGATTGTCATGAACGGAGGAATCTACTTGGCTTTTCCTTGGTTGGCTTTGATCGCCGCCTCGGTCATTCCGATTACGATTCTGGTTTTGTTGTATGAGTGTGCATATGTGGAGAATGTGCCCCTGATTCACGTGATGGTGGTTTTTTTCGTTGGAACGGCAGTTGCCCTTTTAGCCCTGATTTCGATCAAAATTATTGTCTTGCCGGGAAATCTGGAGACGATCCTTGCGGCCCCGATATTCGAAGAGTTGGCAAAAATCGTCGCCATCTATGTCGTTTTCGCCTTCATAAAGATTCGACGAGTCAGCACCGCCTTATTGATCGGGTGGACGATCGGGGCGGGATTCCAAATCGTCGAAACTTTGGGATATTCCACTTTTAATGGATTGTTTGAGGCCTTTTCCGAAGAGGGTTCGGGGTTTATCGATGATTCAACCATGGTTTTTCGCAGTGTGTTTGCTTTCGGATCCCATGCGCTCTATGGGACGATGGAAGCGGCGGGATTGATGTTTTCCCGCCCAATCAAAGAAGGAGAAAAAGGAAATATCCGCCGGATTTGGTTGTGGGGAACTATGGCTGTGATCCTTCACATGTCATGGAATGGCAGTTCCGTTCTTTGTGGCGATGACCTGGCAGCTTTTACTTGGATTGCTTTGGGAATGGAACTGATCACGATCGCGATCTTCATTTATTTACTCGATGCGGGCATCCGCGACCAAAAACGATGGTGGTCGGAAATCCAAGAATCCGCAGAAGTTCCCGAAAGCCCAGTGGATGTTCCGGCTGAAGCGGATTCCCATGATTCCGCACCCGTTTCCGGATCGCAAGAATCCTGAGATATCGATCCGAAGGAATACGACCCCATCGTGACAAAGAGCCAAACTTTCAGTGAAAGGATTTTTCACCGGTAATCCGGTCCATCATTCTTTGGTTTGAAAAGTACTCACCAGGTGGATTCTTTCCTTCGAGTAAAAATGGGTGTTGGAGACCTCAAATCGAAGACAACCAAAAAAAGCAACCTGCCGCAGGTTGCTTTTTTGATTTGATCGGGGATCAGAGGTAATTGATGATGAAAACCACTGCGGTGATAATGGCGATATAAACCACACACAGCAGGGAATAGGTTTTGATGTAGGTTTTTCCCTGGTTCGGGAAATCCTTGATGACGAACTTGAGAGCAATCAGACTGGCCAGCGATGCCAGGAGCGTTCCCATCGCTCCGACATTGACGCCTTGAAGGAGGGGACGCCAGAATAGTTTTGGCGTGAATGTCGACAACAGGATTGAGGCGGGAACGTTGGAAATGAACTGGCTGACGACCAAACCGCTGAAATAAACCGAGACATCCGTGTTGAGCCATTCCGAAACGAACGAAACGACCGAGGTCATCTGACTGAGGTTGCCGGTGAAGACAAAGAAGGAGATGAACGTCAGAATCAGCGTATAGTCGACCTTCTTCAACAGATGAATGCCGAAGGGAACGATGAGGACGACGGTGATTCCGAAGGTCCACCACGGCGGGAGGACTTTGAGGACGCAAAGCAGAGCGTTGATGAAAATCAAACCATAGACCCACAATTTGCGGAAGGCGACTTTCGGGGCCACCATGATCGGTTGACAAGGAACATTGGGAATCAAAAGCACGGTGGAAACGACGAGAAGGACAAAACCGGTGATGGTGATCGGCGCCATCGCCGCGACGAATTCGCCGAATCCCAATTCGTAATGGGCATAAAGGTAAATATTTTGCGGATCACCCATCGGGGTCAAAGCGGATCCCATGTTCGCCGCGATCGTCTGCATGATGACGATGATCAAGGCGTAGCGTTCCTGCCCGGTCTGCTTGGTGACCACGAGCGTGAAGGGAACCAAGGTGAGCAATACGGCGTCGTTGGTGATCCACATTCCCAAGAAGAACGAAGCGAGAATGACGACCAGTCCGATCCATTTGATCGAATAGAATCGGGAGACGAGCTTGATGGAGATGAAACTGAAAAGGTTCGCTTCATACATGCCCGCGACCGCGAGCATCAGCGTGAACATGATGATCGGGACTTTCCAGTTTACGTAATCCAGATATACCGCCGACGGCGGAACAAAGAAACATGAAAGAATCGCCAAGGCAAAGGCGATCACGAACACTTTATCTTTCCAGAAGTACTTGAGAATTTTCTTGATCACGGACCGGATACCACGCTTTCGCATATCAAAGATAATTATACACCCTTTTCTGGAAAAACCAACAAGGAACCGGTGTTTTCCGCCGGCACCGACTCGGGAAAAAACCAAATTGTTAGCACTCAATGCTTGACTTTGCTAATAGGGTTGTGTATAATATTGTTAGCATTCTAAAAGCTGGAGTGCTAAGGGAGTGAAAACATGCTGAACGAACGCCAGGAAACCGTCTTAAAGCTGATTGTCGAAGAATATGTCCGCACGGCGGAACCGGTCGGATCCCGGTCGTTATCGAAGTTCATGGATGTCTCTCCCGCCACGATCCGCAACGAGATGTCCGATTTGGAAGACCTCGGTTTTTTGGAAAAGACCCATACTTCCAGCGGGCGAATCCCCTCGGAAAAAGGGTATCGGTATTATATTGAGACCATCATCAAAAATGCTGGTGAGGACAACGAATCGTTTGACGAATTCGAGGATTTGTTTGAAAACAAGGATCTCGCCCGCGAAGATCTGATCAAAGAAGCGATCGACCTGCTCTCGCAGGTAACCAACTGTACCGCGATCGCCTTGGGCCCCAACGCTTTCAATTCACGCGTCAAGAAAATCCAGATGGTGCCACTCACCACCAACATGGCTTTGATCATGGTGATCACCAACCTCGGGCACGTCGAAAGCAAACAGATCAAGATTCCCGATGAAATGGAAATCACTGAACTCGTCAAGGTCATCGATCTGCTCAACGAATTGTTGTATGACACCCCCATTTCCCAAGTTTCTGAAAAACTGCATTACGAAATCCAGCAACACCACGTCAAGGAACTGCTGAAGTACCGCGAAACGATCGTCGAGTCGTTCATCGAAGCCTTCTCGAAATTTGCCCAAACGCGTTATTATTTAACCGGACAGTCGAATATGCTGTATCAGCCGGAATTCAACGATATCCAAAAACTGCGTGAATTCATCAACACGATTGAAAACAACGAAATATTCAAACTCGTGGAAACCAATGCCGACGGCGTTTCCGTGAAGATCGGCACGGAGAACATGGTGACTTCGATGCAGGAATGCACCGTCGTCTCCGCAAACTATGAAACCGATGACGGGGAAAAAGGCACGATTTCCGTGGTTGGCCCCACCCGGATGGAGTACCGCAAGGTCATTCCGTTGATTCGATACATCGTCAAACACCTCTCCCGGTTGTATGGCGAAGAAAAATAATTGAAGGAGAGAACGACCCCATGTCCAAAGAAAAAGACAAAGACGAAAAACTGAAGGATCGGCCCCAAACCCCTTCCTCCCCGCAACCGGAGGATTCGCCCGATCCGATGGACGAAAAAATCGCCCTGCTCGATCGTGAACTTAATGAAGTCAAAGACAAATATCTCCGCGCCCTGGCGGAAATGGATAACTTCAAAAAGCGAAATTCCGAAGAACTTGTCCGTGAAAAGAAGTATGCGGCCATGCCCGTGTGCGATAAATTGATCGATGCCATCGACGTTTTCGATCAAGCCCTCTCCATTAAAGTCGAACAACCGGAAATGCAGAATTTCCTATACGGTTTCAAGATGATCAAAGACCTATTGTTCAACGTTCTGCTCGAGGAAGGCGTCAAGCCCATCGATGTCCAAATCGGCGATGTCTTCGACCCCACGGTTGCCCATGCGATCGAAACGACCTCCGATCCGGACAAGAATGACAACGTCGTCGTCAAAATCGTCAAAAAAGGCTACAAATTCAAAGACCGGATCCTCCGGGCCACGATGGTCATCACCAACGTCAAACCCGTTGAAACCGCCTCAGAAAATCCCAAAACCGACAATACTGTCGCATAAACGCACATTCAGGAGGAATCAATCATGAAAAAAATCATTGGAATCGACTTAGGAACCACCAACTCTTGCGTTGCCGTCATGGAAGGCAAAGATCCCCATGTCATCGTCAACGCCGACGGCAATCGCACCACGCCTTCGGTCGTCGCTTTCAAAGACGACCAAATTCAAGTCGGCGAAGTCGCCAAACGGCAAGTCATCACCAACCCCAACACCGTTTATTCCATCAAACGGAAAATGGGAACCAACCACAAAGTCACCATTAACGGCAAGGACTACACCCCGCAGGAAATTTCCGCAATGATTCTGCGGAATCTGAAGGAATCCGCAGAAGCTTACCTGGGAGAAAAGGTCACCGAAGCGGTGATCACCGTTCCTGCTTATTTCAACGACGCCCAACGCCAGGCCACCAAAGATGCCGGCCGCATCGCCGGACTGGAAGTCAAACGGATCATCAACGAACCGACCGCTTCCGCCCTCGCCTACGGCATCGATAAGAAAGAAAAGGAACAAACCGTCCTCGTCTACGACTTTGGCGGAGGCACCTTCGACGTTTCGATCCTCGAACTCGCCGATGGCACCTTCGAAGTCATTTCCACCAACGGCGACACGCATCTGGGCGGGGACGACTTCGATCAACGCATTTCCGATTGGCTTGTCACCGAATTCAAGAAAGAAACCGGTGTCGACTTGAACAACGACCGCATGGCGCTGCAACGGCTTCGTGACGCCGCCGAAAAAGCAAAGAAGGAACTCTCTTCGATCACCTCGACGCAAATTTCCCTGCCCTTCATCTCGATGACCGCCAACGGCCCGGTCCACATGGAAAAGACGCTCACTCGGGCTAAATTCAACGAATTGACCGAAGATTTGGTCAATCGTTCCGTCGAACCGGTTCGTCGGGCCCTCGCCGACGCGAAGATGACCGCCAAGGACATCGATCAAGTGCTGCTTGTCGGCGGATCCACCCGCATCCCGGCCATCCAGGATCTGGTCCGCAAACTGATGGGCAAAGAACCCAACCGTTCGATCAACCCCGACGAAGTCGTCGCCATGGGGGCGGCGATTCAAGCGGGTGTCCTCACCGGCGAAGTTAAAGACGTTTTGCTTCTTGACGTGACGCCGCTGTCCTTGGGCATCGAAACCCTCGGCGGTGTCTTCACCAAGTTGATTGACCGCAACACCACGATCCCGACTTCCAAATCCCAGATTTTCTCGACCGCGGCCGATAATCAGACCACCGTCGACGTCCATGTCCTCCAAGGGGAACGGACGATGGCTCGCGACAACAAATCGCTCGGTCATTTCCAACTCGGTGACATTCCGGTCGCCCCTCGTGGCGTCCCGCAGATCGAGGTCAAGTTCGACATCGACGCCAACGGCATCGTCAACGTGACCGCCAAGAACGTCGCAACCGGCAAAGCCAACTCGATTACGATTCAAAGCGGTTCCGCTCTGACCGAAGAAGAAATCAAAAAAATGGTCAAAGACGCCGAACAGTTCGCCGAAGCCGACAAGGCCAAAAAGGAAGAAGCAGATCTTCGGAACGAGTCCGATCAAATGATTTTCTTGACGAATAAGTCGATCAAGGATTTGGGGGACAAAGTCACCGCCAAAGAAAAAGCCGACGCCGAATCCCGAATCAAGGAACTGGAAGATGCCCTCAAAGGCAGCGACCTTGACAAGATTCGCAAAGCCAAGGAAGCCTTGGAAAAGACCGCTCAGTCGCTTGCTGAACGCGTCTATAAGGAACAACAAAGCCAAGGTCCGAAACCCGGCAACGGGGATCAAGGCCAAGGCGGCAACGACGCCGAAGGCGGATCGCAAGACGATAACGTTTTTGACGCCGATTACAAAGAAGTTTAATACCGGAATCAACCAAAAAGCAGAACACCTGCTTTTTGGCGCATTTTTGAGGTGAATGATGGACAAACGCGACTACTACGAAGTCTTGGGCGTCGGAAAAACGGCGTCGGAAGACGAAATCAAAAAAGCCTACCGGGGTTTGGCCAAGAAGTACCATCCCGACGTATCCACCGAAAAGAATGCCGAAGCCAAGTTCAAAGAGGTCCAAGAAGCCTATGACGTCCTTTCGGACGCCACGAAACGCACCCAATACGATCAGTTCGGTCACGCCGCCTTCGATCCCGCTTACGGGGCCGGGGCCCGCGGGGCCGGATTCGGAGGCGCGGGATTCGAGGGGTTCGACTTCGGGGATATCTTCTCGGCCTTTTTCGGCGGCGGTCGTCCGGGCTCGCAAGGGGCT
Source organism: Bacillota bacterium (assembly GCA_022710895.1). GTDB lineage: Bacteria > Bacillota_I > Bacilli_A > Izemoplasmatales > Hujiaoplasmataceae > JAKLGB01. The sequence continues at coordinate 3,156 of JAKLGB010000032.1, read as the reverse complement.
TCCCGCAACCGTCCCCATAAGGGCGCGGACATTCAACGCCGGATGACCATCACCTTCGAAGAATCGATTTTCGGCAAGAAAGAAGCCATCAAAGTTCCGGTTTTCGACGAATGCCCCAGTTGTCACGGTTCCGGGGCCCGCACCAATTCCGACATCCATACCTGTTCGCGGTGCCGGGGTTCGGGAGAAGTGATCATGGAGTCACAGACCCTGTTCGGAAGGACCCAGACCCGCACGGTTTGCCCCACCTGTCGCGGCACCGGCAAGGAAATCGGCGCCAAATGCCCCACTTGCAGCGGGGAAGGCCAGATCAAGGTCACCAAGGAAGTCGAAATCCGGGTTCCCGAAGGCATCGAAACCGGTCAACAGATCCGCATCGAAGGCTTTGGCAACAAAGGACAGAACGGCGGGCCCAACGGAGATTTGTACATCGTCTTTGATGTGACGCCTTCCGACGTATTCGTTCGGGAGGGGGATGACATCGTCCTCACGGTTCCCATCACCTTCGCTCAAGCCGCTCTCGGGGCCGACATCGAAGTCCCGACCCTTTATGGCAACGTCATTCTCAAAATTCCGGCAGGAACCCAAAGCAATACGAAATTCCGGATTCGCGAAAAGGGAGCTCCCAATGTCCGGACGAAGATGAAAGGCGACGAACACATCGTCATCAATGTCGTCACCCCCACGAAAATGACTTCGGAACAACGGCGGTTGTTCGAAGATCTGGCCAAAGCCGAAGATCCTTCGTCCAATAAATCCGCCTGGGAAAAATTCAAAAACAATTTCATCCGCAGCAAGCGCCCCAATGCCTGATTCCGCGAAGACGACCGATTCGATTCGGTCGTCCTTTTTTTTCGTCTTCTTAAAAATATGGAGTGGGGACCGAAGCCCGAGGTTTGTGCTTTTCGATGAAAGTCGACGATGCAATCGTCTTCGGTTTCGAGCCGCTCCCCTCACCCGAACCCCGATCGTCCATTCCCATCCTCGCTCCCCCGAATCCGCCGATTCTTCGGCGGTTTTATTTGTTTTTTTAAGTTTATAAAAAAATGGTTTACAAAGCGAATGCCCTCGAGTATAATATAAACAGATTATGCATAAACCAAATAGGCATAAACAGAATATACATAAACAGGTTATGTATGGAAAGGGGGGCAAATGCTGAATTCCGGCGAATATATCCGTGGTTTTACGGAATATATCATCCTTTCCATTTTGTCAAAATTCGACAGTTACGGTTATGAAATGTCCAAGATCATCGAAACCGTCAGCAACCGCAACTTCTCCTTGAGCGAAGCGACGATGTACTTTGCCCTCAAGCGAATGCAAGAAGACGGGAACATCACTTCCTACACGGAAAAGAACAAGAAGGGAATGACCCGCAAGTTCTACAAGATCACTCCGCAAGGAACGGAAGCGCTGATGACCTTCCGAAAAGAGTGGGGCTTGATCGACAATAATCTCAACAGTTTGATCGGAGGTGGTTTCGATTATGTCCGTGAAAACTGATTCCCGCGAAACCCAATTTCCTGTAAGGAGTGATAATCAATGGAATTATTCCAACTGATCCCCAATAATTTCTTTTCCCTTTTGAATTCGAAAAACCAAGAGGTCTATGTGAAATCGCTTTTGGCCGTCTATCAACAGTACGAACAGGGTTCGATCCTCGGAATGGACAAATCGATGGCCCATCAAGTCATCAGCGACATTCTCGATGCCCTGCCCGCCGACGTGGTCGTCGAAGGCGAAGAAGACATAATGGACGTCAAGGGAAAAGCTTCCGCCATCCTGCGCCGATTCGAAGAGTGCGGATGGATCGACATCGACGTCAACAACGACTATGTCGAAATCCTCAACTTCCGCGATTACGCCATCACGATCATCCAAGCCTTGAGTTCGATCAAGCAGGACAATCACTACGGATATGACGACGAAACCCACGAATTCCGCGGATACATTTATACCGCCTATTCGCTGCTGACGACGGATCATCCCGAATATGCGATGGTCGTCGATCAGGTCTACAAGAATACGATCGCCTTCGTCCGGGAAATCCGCAAACTCGATTCCCGCCTGAAATACTACATCAAGACCATCATCGACAACAGCGAGATCAAGGAATTGATCGGCCTATTGGTCAATTACAAAGTCGAATTGGTCGATCAGGCCTATTACCGTTTGAAGACTTCCGACAACGTCAACAAATACAAACTGGAAATCATCAAACGTTTGGAAGAATACCAGCAGAACCCGGCGATCATGGACATCATCGCCCGAGAGTATCTCATCAAGTGCAATAACAATCCCGACTTGGCGCGGATGCGTGCCAACAAGAAGATCGACGACATCATCGACATCTTCAATTCGCTGCCGTTGTTGATCGACGAAATCGATAAAAAGAACAAAACATATGTCAACTCGACGATCGCCAAGATCAAATTCCTCCTCAATGACGACGAGAACATCATCGGCAAACTGACGGTCGTTCTCCGGTACACCGCGGACAACATCAAAAAGTACAAGACCGATACGGCGCTGAAGACGATTTCTCCGCTCTTTGATCTTCGGACTCACCGGTTAATCAACAATGATTCGCTCTTCACCCCCCGCGGCGTCTATGAACACGCCACCGCCCAGTATCTGTTGGAAAACCAGGCCGCTCCGTCCAACGCCATGCAGGAAGCCTTTTACAAGGAATTCGAAACCAACTTCAGCGAAGAGGTCATCCGGCGATACCTGCAACAGATCTTTGAGGTGCAACCGCTGGTCAAAGCTTCCGAAATTCTCTCCGGAGACATGTCCGATGAAGCCGTTCTCCGCCTCCTCTACATCCTGGTCTACTCGGGTGAGGCGATGAATTACTACATCATGCCCCTCGCCGGGACGATCAAACACCAACGTTTCAACCTGAACGACTTCCAAATCATAAGGGGGAATCAAGCATGATCCTGCAAAATTTCGAACAACTGACCAACGCCCAGCGACAAATGTTCGCCGACACCTGTAACAAACTCCTCGCCTGCGGCTTTCTGGCCAAAGACAAGAAAGACAACAAGGAGCAATATTACTTTCTTCTGAGCTTCAAGACCTATTTCGACGAATATTTCGACGTGATCGGGTACGAATTAGTTTTGGACCGGGAACGGGGAGCGATTCAGC
>JAKLGB010000031.1 GCA_022710895.1 Bacillota bacterium | reverse complement strand
CGGCACCCCCGGCAAGAGTGTCCTCGTGAAGCCCAATGATTCCGGCACTTTGGAAACGGTCGTCACCTTCAAGGACGAAAATCCGGTGACCGTGTTCGTTTCCGCAGACGCTTTCGTCAACTGCTTGATTTTCGCCGAACCGGGAACCGCTTCGGTCTCCGGATCCTTCGAGATTCTCCGCGCTTTCCTCACCTATGAACAACCCAGCGCTTTGGGTCGCGACGCCGTTGTCGATTTTGAAACCGGATGGGTGGATGCGGGCGATTCCGTCTACACCTTTGCCGCTGAAGCGGGCAAAACCACGGTCAACTACGTGAAAGGCGCGGGACATGCATGGTCGTCCATGACTTACACCTTCACCGACAACCTCGCCAATCTCAACACAGTGACCCTCGTGGTCAAAGGCACCGTCGGAAAACAGATCCTCTTCAAGTACAACAACGCCGTTGAACAATGGATCACGTTCACCGGTTCCGATCAGACGGTTGTGGTTTCTTTATCTGCGCCGATTTGGGAAGCTCGGATCTTCGCCGAAGGCGGAACCGCCTCGGTCTCCGGCAGTTTTGAAATCATTTCCGCCACGGTCAGTTTCGTTCCCGTTCCGATGACCATCTCGGAAGGATGGGCGGAAAACGATCAAGGAACCTACACCATCGATCAAGACAATGTCGACGGCACCGTCGTCGTCAACTATGCGACCACCGACACGTATCAATTCATGATCAACAACTTCGACACCGAGGCCACCTTCGGACTCAACACCATGACCATCGTCCTTCAGGGAACCGCCGGACGGACTTTGCTGGTCAAACCCAACGATGATGGCGCGATGGAAACGACCGTAACTTTCGACGGCAGCCAGCAGACCTTCACCTTTACCGCCGCCGGATTCTCCAAACTCCTGTTGTTCGCCGCTCCCGGAACTACGGGTGGTCAAACGGGATCCTTCACGATTGTCAGCCTGGAACTGTCCTACGTAGCCCCGGCCGAATAATCGCCGCAATCAAAAAGAGACATGTGGTTTTCCAGCATGTCTCTTTTTTTTTATCGTGGATTCACTCCAAAACGAAAGCGGAACTCAACAGTCGGTCCGGGGAATCGCCGACCCATAGGTTGAAACGGCCGGGATCGCAGACGAGGGTCCCGTCCGCGAGACGGTAGGAGAGGTCATGGATATCCAGTTCGAATCGAACCCTCAGGGTTTCATTCACGGCAACGTGGATCTTACGGAAGGTTACCAATTGGCGGACGGGCCGGCTGATTCGGGCCACGGGATCGCCCAGATACAGTTGGATGACCGTGTCGCCGGCGAGCGGACCGTGGTTGATGACGTCAACCTCCACGGCCAGCACATCGTCTTTCCGAATCTTTGAGGCGGACAAACTCAGGTTTCTGACTTCGAAACGGGAATAAGACAATCCGTGTCCGAAGGCGAAACGCGGAGAGTTCGGGGCGTCGAGGTATTTGGTCACGTATTCTCCGGGATGATTTTCATTGTGATTGGGTCGTCCCGTGGGTAAGGCATCATGGTAGACGGGGATTTGTCCGACGCTGCGCGGAAAAGACATCGGTAAACGTCCCGAAGGATTGGTAACGCCGTACAGCAAGTCCGCGATCGCTTCGGAGGCTCTTGACCCTAAAAACCAAGTTTCCAAAATCGCGGAGGCATCTAAAATTTCTTCCAAAACCAACGGCCGGCCGTTTTGAAGCAAAACGATCGCTTTTTTGCCCAAACTGCGGACAAACGGGACGAATTCGGCTTGTCGTCCGGGAAGACCGATGTCGGTCCGGGAATGAGCTTCCCCGGACCAGTTTTCGGGTTCTCCCAAAGCCAGGAGAACGACATCGGCCTTGCGAATGCGGTCGATGTCATGATCGGAATACTCTTCGGGACATCCGGCGATCTTGGCGAAAACGGGGGAAATCCCACGGGCAGTCAATACTTCGGCCAACGAGGGGTTTTCATCGTGATATCCGTGCCAAGACCACGGGCCGTTGGTTTTGACGGCGAGGGCATAAGGCCCGAGGATCGCCACCGAAACGGCGGGATTCAGGGGAAGGGTTCCGTCGTTGGTCAAAAGCACGGCGCACTCGGCGGCGACCTCGTGGGCGGCGCGCAAATGGTCGGGATGTTGGACCGTGGTCGACTCCCGGAGGGCATCGGCCCCTTTATTCGGGTTGTCGAACAAACCGAGATCCTGTTTCAGGGTCAACACGCGGAGGACGGCTTCGTCGAGCAACTTGAGAGGAAGATTCCCCGACCGGATGTGTTCTTCCAGATGGTTGATATAACAACTGGATGCCATTTCGATGTCCAAACCCGCTTCCAGTCCCATTAGGGCGGCTTGGGAAGGATCCTCGGCGACGCCGTGGGCAATGGTTTCGGCGAGTGAATCATAATCGGAGATGGTCAGACCATCGAATCCCCATTGGGTTCGAAGAACGTCGCGGAGGAGATAGCGGTTGACCGTGCAAGGAATACCCTCGATGGGGTTGAAAGCGGTCATGACGCCGCGGCATCCGGCTTTCACGGCCTGACGGTATCCCTCCAAATAGGCGGACTGGAGCGATTGTCGGGATAAATCGACAGTGTTGTAATCCCTCCCGCCTTCGGCGGCCCCATAACCGGCGAAATGCTTCACGCAAGCGGCGACACTGTCGGAACGTTTCAAATCCCCGTTTTGATACCCCTCGACCATCGCCGCCGCAAACCGTCCCGAAAGCAGGGGGCTTTCCCCGAAACTTTCGACACACCGACCCCATCGGGGATCGCGGACCAAGTCGGCCATCGGTGAAAAGGTCATATGGATCCCGGAAGTTGCGGCTTCCGTGGCGCTCACCCGGGCGCAGCGTCGCGCGGTGTCGGGATTCCACGACGCCGCCAAAGCGAGGGGGACGGGGAAGATGGTTTTGTATCCGTGGATCACGTCCGCCATGAATAAAAGCGGAATTTTCAGTCGGCTGCGTTCGAGGTATTTGGATTGCACGGCGATCATTTCCGCGGCGTTTCCGATGCCGAGGATCGAGCCCGCCGAATAGATTTTTTCTTCGTCAAGATGCAATTCCCGAATCGGGCCGGCAGCTTCTTTCTCTAAATCCGCCAAGAAGAAGAAAGGCGATAGTTGCATCAGTTGTCCGATTTTTTCGTGTAGTGTCATCTGTTCCAATAAGGTCTTCATGGGCTTATCCTTTCCTTCGGGTTCTGTGGGTCTTCATGCGCGCAGCGAAACCTTCCAAAACCCGGCGAATGGGGAGGGATACATCGGAGAATGAACGCCGAATCGCTGCTAGGGAACGGGCGGAAAGGAAGGCGTCATAGATGGCGGATTTCTTGACGGGAGATTGGACCCAGTCGGTTAGGAAAGAATCAAGAGACCGCAGGATCGCGCCATTTCCGTCGACCGAGTTTCCCATGAATGACCAACCTGTCTTTTCCGTTGCGGCCAGTATCGAATCAATCACAAAATCGTTACCGATCATCGTGCCGGGCCGATTTTCCCCGGTGACCTGGAAGTTAACGAATTCGATGCGGAATCGGCGTCGTTCGGGGAGATAAGGTTTCCCGAGGGAATCGGGTTCGATGCGGAAAGTCACCGTATTTCCTTCCGTTTTCAGGGAGAAACGGGTCAGGAACCCTTCTCCGTTTTGGTAAGCTGGACTGATGCCGTCGTCTTCGAAAAGGACGAATTCCCCGTCCGCTCCGGGGAACACCCGAACCACGAAACGATCGGGATTTTTTCCCGCTGTCAGGCCTTCATGATCGGCCAACGGGATAATGGCTCCGGCTTTGGCGTAGACGCCTTGTTGATCCAAAGCGAAGGATCGGAAAACCTTTTTGCCTCCCGTGAAGGACTCGCCCGTGAACCAATCCGTCCATTTTCCATCGGGAATCCAAGCGGAAAAGTTCGCCCGGTGGGTTTCGGAATCGACCGGCTTGGTGACCGGTTGGACCCATAGTTGCGATCCGAAAAAGTATCCGTTTTCCAAGGAATAGGCCGCTTCGGATTCCGGATGGAAGTAGTAGGCAGGGATCACCGGAGGAAGGCCGCCTTGGCTGTTTTCGTGGCAGAGGGTGTAAAGATAAGGAATCAAGCGGTGGCGAAGGCGCATGAAATCCGCGACCACCGTTCGGACCGCGGGACCGTGGCGCCACGGTTCCCGGACAATCATGCGATTGCTGGTGGAATGAAGGCGCATCACCGGACTGAAGACCCCGAATTGGACCCAACGGACAAACAGTTCCGGGTCTTCGGTGCCGTTGAAATGTCCGCCGATGTCGTGAGACCACATCGAAAAGCCGATGTTGGCGGCGGTGGCAGTGAAATAGGGTTGATAGCGGAGACTGTCCCAGGTAATTTGCGTATCTCCAGAAAAACCGATGGGATACCGTTGGGCACCGTATTTCGCCCAACGCGAAAAGGTGAAGGGACGAAGGTCGGGATTTTTGGCGGCGTCGAAATAATGCAGATGATTGAGCATCCACAAGGGATCGAGGCCTTCCATCGTGGTCTTGGTTCCCTGTTGCCAATCGATCCACCAGAAATCGACACCCATTCGTTCATAAGGATGCAGAAGGATACGGAAGTAAGTTTTCATGAAGCGCGGATCCGTCGAATCGAAAGGAATGGTTTCCTTGGTGTTGGGATAAAGACCCATCGCCTGGGCGAAAGCAGGATACTGTTCTTCATACGCCTTGACCCCGTTGGCCGGGTGAAGGTTGACCGAGGTTTTCAACCCGCGGGCGTGCAGCTGTTGGATAAAACGAGAAAAATCGGGAAAATAACGGCGGTTGACGGTATAGCCCGTCCACCCGCCCCAATAATCCTGAACCCCCGGGATATCGGTGATGTGCCAGTCCATGTCGATGATGCAGACCGATAGGGGAATGTCCATCGCCCGAAAACGGTCGACGACTTCCAACAGTTCATTATCGTGGTAGGCCCAATACTTGCTCCACCAATTGCCGAGGACATAACGGGGAACGAGCGGAACCCGTCCGGACAACCGATAGTAATCTCGGAGGGCGCCCGCAAAGTCATGTCCGTAACCAAAAAAATACCAATCGATCCGGGAAGTTTCATTCGGTACCGGCCAGCCTTCATCGTTTAGTAACAAAGCACCCGAATCGTCCAGCAGTGCCATTCCCGAACGGGAGACGACGCCGTCTCCCAACACAGTCCGACCGGAAACCCCGTCGAGGGTCCGGGCGGTGCCTTTGAGGTTGGGGAGAGGTTCTCCAAAAAGCCAAGCGGTTTTCGACCCACGAATCCGGACGGATCCGCTGTTGGGAGACAAGGAATTTCCGTCGTGGCATTCGAGGTTTAAATCAGCGGTTTCCAACCGAAAAACACCGTGATCGGTGGATTGAGTGCAGTCGACGGGCCCGAGATTTCGGAACCATACGGATTGGGAAATCCGGTCTTCGAACTTTCTCGTCGGAGAAAATTCGATTCGGATCAACCGAGAAGTGAGGACCGTGAACCGATAAGAGCCGAAAACAAAACATTGAAGGGGAACCGGAAGGCCTTGCGCCTTGATTGGGATGGGGTATACTGATGGATTCATAACAATCCTCCGTGAACATTCCGTGTAATGTATCCTTATATATTTTATCATATTAATGGTAAACCGAAATCATCCCCCGCTTTTAAAAACCCTGTTTTTTCGCGATGTATGGAAAAAAACGAAACACTGCATCGGCTTGAACCAAGTTAGCATCTTCTCAAGAGGGTCACACGGATGGTTTCCCTTCGGTTTTCATCATTGGGAGGTTTTTTTGGTATTGATTTCTCACACAATACATAATATAATACTACTACCCTTGAATCGTTTACCCTTTCGGAGTGCCTATGAAAAAACGCCTGTATGATTTTTCCGTTGCCAATGCGGTGGTTGTCATGTCCGCCTATGTCATCATGCTTGGCCTTTCGGTGTACTCTGTTTTCGAAGGCGGTGGGTTTTCCTGGTTTCCCTTCGTTATTTCGATTTTGTTGGCCATCAGCTTGTTTTCGGTGATTTGGTTCTATGTCATCTTGGCCGTAAAGGTTACCGAAAAAGGCGTCTTCCATGGAAAATTGTTCATTGGCAGGAAAAACATCCGGTGGAAGGTGGAAGACAACCGGCGATTCCGGCAGACCGAGATCATCCTTTTTGACCGCAATGTCAATTATGACAAATTGTCGGAAAAGGATGTTAAGAAGAAGCGGATCGTCATCCAGTATTTTCCGAAGTATGAAACTTTCCTCAAAGAATATTGCGCAAATGATCGTCCCAAGGAGGGTAACGGTGAAAAGTAACAAATCCCCAATCGGCCCGGAAAAACTTGCCGATTTTTACGCCGAAACCGAAGCGGGGAAACCCGCATCAGAAACCTCTTCCCCGGAATCATCTCCCGCCGTCTATGTCTGTCCCCGATGCGGAAACAAAATCTCTCACCGTAAAGAACCATGCCCACATTGCGGGTATCGCGGGTATGTACCGATGAGTTCCAAGGAGACACTGAAGATCCGAATGATCCTCTTCGCCATCCTTCTGGTCGTCGCCATTGCCGTCTATATTCTCACCCAAAACAACTAATCTTTTCCTTTCACGATTGATTTTCGACGTCCGTCAAAATGATTCCGTTTTCATTTTCCAGACCGCTTTTTTTCGTAAATTGCCTTGTCAATCAAGTTTTTTAAGTGTATAATGTATTAAACTTACGGGATATGAAAAAAAATAGCAAAAAAAGGTTTAACTGGTGATCAAATGATGCTCAATCGAAAAAGAAAATGGCTAAAAATGATGCTGGCCGGCATCGCCCTCGTCTTGACTTTCGTCTTGACGGGTTGCTCCGGAAGTACCACCACCGATATCGCCGATACGTTGGTTCATACCGTGATTTACGACGGCAACGGGGGTTTTCTGGGAAACAAGACCAACATCATCCGTAAACTGCAAGTCGCTGACAACAGCAAAATCCCCAAATACCTTTCCGATTACGCCCAAGATCCCTACGTCGTTTCCAGTTTGGGTCTGGCCACGCGACAAGGTTATCTTTTGAAAGGCTGGTATTTGGAAGAAAACGCCACGTACCAGGCCAGTCCGACCGGGGCTTTCGTTTACTTGGATTTGGAAGACGGAAATGGTCTATATTCTCTCAATCCCGAAGGCGAATATGTTTTCGGTTATGTCGAAAACCTCACCGGGACTTTGATTTTCATCAGCGTGCAGGAGATTCCCGCCGATATTGAAGACCCGGATTTGGTCGAGTACATCTATTATCAAGGAACCAACGGTTGGGGTTTTTATGTCTTCAACGCCGATGACGCCGAAATGGTCGCGGTTAAGGATGTCGATGGATCCTATACTCCCGCTCAAGTTTCCAAATACGGCGACGCTTACCTGGTTTATGATGAACTGTCTGCCGCAGAAAAAACTCTCTTTGCGGAAATCAAGCGATTCAATCAGGAGTTTTATCTTTATACCCAAGCCGATGAAGGCTTGGATCGTTACTCTCTTGACAGCGGATACGATACCTTGGACAACATCCTCGGGGTCGATCCCGCCGGAGAATATGTGAAGATCGAAGGCGCTTTCGTCGTTTATGATGCGGACAACGCCGAACATGACGGGCTTACCCGATACTCGATTAACAAAAAATACGTCTTTACTCCGACGCTCACCGTTTTGACCCCTTCGGATCTTACCCGTTACGACGCCACCATTCTTTATTGGAATTTTGAAGAGAACCGTGTCACGGGGGACGTCACCCTCAAAGCCCACTGGGTCAAAAAATCGACCGTCAACTTTATTCAAAAATCCGGTCAGATTACCAGCGTAACCACCAAACTGAATGAAGAGAAAACCAACTCGATCGACCTAATGCAAGGAGAAACGATCGGAAAAATCGAAACCGTTCCCGTTTATCCCGGTTATACATTCATTGCTTGGAGTACCTCAGCCACCGAGTATCAACCCTGGAACTTTGAAACCGATGTTTTTCCTTTCGGAGCCGATGTACTAAACCTTTACGCTTTCATGCTGGAAGGCACGTATACCCGCATCACCAGTGCCAGCGGATTGGCCAAAGTGGTTCAAAATCCGAGCGGAAATTATGTTTTGGTCAACGACATCGATTTGGGAGGACAGACTTTCGTCAACTCCAGCCCATTGGGATTGCCGATGCCCGCCAACATCCGCGGCGCAGTCGTTCCCTTCACCGGAAATTTTGTTTCCTTCGGATACAGCATTTCCAATTTCACACTCCGCGTCCGTAACCCGCAGAAAGAACTGGATGCGGATTCCGGATTCACCTCTTTGATCGGTTTGTTCCCCTATGTTCGCGACGCCCACATTGAAGGTCTTGTCGTCAGCGATGTCACGATTCTCATCGAAAACTCGACCACCGGAAGCAATGTCATTCTCGATCTGGGAGGTTCCGGTTTGGTTGGAACCGTTTTAGCGGGGACCGAACTCACGGAAATCATCGATTGTCATGTGGATGTCACTTTCACCGCAACGACCGCCAACGTCCTGACCGTCACGGTTTATGTCGCCGACATTGTTGCCAAAGGCACCGAATATGCCACAATTACCGATTGCGATGGTATCTTGGATTATACCGCCATTACCGGAATCACTTCCGGAACGCTCCTCATCGTCACCCAATGACAGGCTTCACGGAACAAAAAAATAGAGAAAAAATAGAAAAGGGAGGAAAATGATGAAAAAGCTTTGCGTATTTCTTGCTTCAATCATGCTCGCAATTGCTTTGATCGGCTGCAACACCACGACCACCACGACCACCACGACGACCACCACGACCCCCACCAGTGCCACAAGCTCTACGACCACCACCACGACCACCACGACATCCGGAACGACCGGATATCAAATCGCCATGGTCACGGACTCCGGCGGGATCGATGACAAATCCTTCAACCAAGGAACTTGGGAAGGCATCATCGAATATGCCACCGCTCATTCAAAAACCTACAAGTATTACAAACCGGCCGAAGTATCCGATGCCGCTTACTTAGCCGCCATCGGCTTGGCAGTTACCGGCGGAGCCGAAATCGTCATCACCCCAGGCTATCTGTTTGAATCCGCCATCTACGAAGCTCAAACGCTGTATCCGAACGTCAAATTCGTTCTGATCGACGGCGAACCGCACACTCCCGACTATGTGACCTATAACACCGCTTCCAACACCCTTTGCATTCTCTTTGACGAACAAGAAGCCGGTTTCTTCGCCGGATACGCTGCCGTCATCGGCGGAATGGACAATCTCGGATTCTTCGGCGGAATGGCCGTTCCCGCCGTTGTCCGTTTCGGAATCGGATACGTTGCCGGTGCCTACTATGCCGCTGAAGAACTCGGAAATGCGAACAGCATCACCTTTGATGCTTCGCATTACCACTATCTGGGAAGCTTTGCCCCGTCGAATGATGCCAAGACCATGGCCACCACGTGGTTCAACTCTGGCGTTGACGTTCTGTTCGCCGCCGCCGGCGGTGCCGGATCGTCCGCGATGGCTGCTGCCGAAGAATTGACCGGCAAATGGACCATCGGCGTCGACAAAGACCAATCGCAAGACTCCTTGACTGTTGTCACCTCCGCCCTCAAAGGCGTCGGTGAAGCCGCAATCGCCGCTCTGACCGATTTCTACGGTGGAACGTTCGTTGGCGGAAGAACCATCTCCCTCGGCGCTGCCGAAGGTGGTGTCGCCCTTCCCGCCGACTTCTCCAGATTCGGCGCCTCCGCCACTGCTGTTGAAACCGCGTATAATGCGTTGTTCACGCTCGTGGTCAACGGAACCGTCGTGGTCCCGACCAACGATACCACCAGCCTCCCGGCGTTCTTGACTGCCCTCGGCGTCAATGCCGCCCAAGTCACCGCCATTTCCGACAAAGCCGAATAATCGGCAACGACCGTCTTTACTTACCGCAACAGGAAAAAAGAAGGAAGGATTACTAACCGATCCTTCCTTCTTTTCAAATCCTGTTTCCGCATTTTCTGAGGTGAAAACATGGATTACGTCATCGAAATGCTTGATATCTGCAAGAATTTCGGTACCCTCAAAGCCAACGACCACGTCACATTTCAACTAAAAAAAGGCGAGGTCCATGCGCTTGTGGGCGAAAACGGTGCCGGAAAAAGCACCTTGATGTCCATCCTTTTCGGTCTCTATGGGGCCGATGAGGGTGAAATTCGCTACAATGGAAAAAAAGTCGAAATCCGGAATCCCAACGACGCCAATCGTCTGAAGATCGGGATGGTGCATCAACACTTCAAACTCGTCGATGTTTTCACCGTCACCGAAAACATCATCTTGGGCAATGAAGACACCAAGCTCGGCTTTTTGGTCAAACAAAACTCACGCAAAAAAATCATCGAACTGCGGGACCGTTATGGTCTTTTTGTCGATCCCGACGCTTTGGTGAAGGATATATCCGTCGGCATGCAGCAACGCGTCGAAATTCTCAAAATGTTGTATCGCGACGCCGACATCCTGATTTTTGACGAACCCACCGCGGTTTTGACTCCGCAAGAAATCGATGAATTGATGTTGACGATCCGCAATTTCGCCAAAGAGGGAAAATCGATCGTCATCATCACCCACAAGCTGGCCGAAGTCATGGCCGTCGCCGACCGTTGCACCGTGCTTCGCAAAGGAAAATGTATCGGAACTATGGAAACTAAGGATACGTCTTTGGAACAGCTTGCTGAAATGATGGTGGGACGCAAAATCAATTTTTCCATCGACAAAAAACCGGCGCAAATCGGAAAAGAAGTATTCCGGGCCGAGCATGTTTCCTTCTTCAACAAAGAGAAGAATCGGTTGAGTGTCAACGATGTTTCCTTCCACGTCAACCGCGGAGAAATTGTCGGAATCGCGGGCATCGAAGGCAACGGACAGACCGAATTGGTCAATGTCATCACCGGACTTCGCAAGCAGACCGCGGGGAAATTTTTCCTGCACGAAAATGAAATCACCTATGCCAGCATCCGGAAGAAACTCGAAAAAGGCTTGGGACACATTCCGGAAGACCGGCATAAGCACGGATTGGTCCTGGATTTCGATTTGCAGAACAATCTGATCCTCGAATCCTATTATCTTCCCGATTTCCAAAAATTCGGGTTCATCAAAAAAGACGCGATCCACCGCTTTGCCGAACAATTGATTTCCAAATTCGACATCCGCTCTGCCGGCGGAGCCGAATCGATCGCCCGTTCGATGTCGGGCGGAAATCAACAAAAGGCGATCATCGCCCGGGAAATCACCCGGAATCCGGATTTGTTGATTGCGGTCCAACCCACCCGCGGGTTGGATGTCGGCGCGATCGAATTCATTCATCAGGAACTACTCGAACAACGGGATTCCGGAAAAGGAGTCTTGCTGGTTTCTTTGGAATTGGACGAAATCATGGATCTGTCGGACCGCATCCTTGTCATGTATGATGGCAAGATCGTCGCCCGTCTGGATCCGAAAACCACTTCGTTCCACGAGATCGGACTCTACATGTCCGGTTCCAAGCAAAGCGAGGTGAATGCCGATGAAAGGGCATGAACTTTGGAATAAAATCAAAGCTTTTTCGGTGAAAGCCGCGAAAGCCACGTGGTCCTTTTTGAAAAAAGTCGGTTTGGCCTGTGGCCACGGACTGAAGAAATTCTTCACCGGTTCGGGGTTCCGCAGCGCCGTTCCCTCGTTCCTGTCGATCGGGCTGGGTCTGGTTTTTGGAATCTTCACGATGTTCATCATTTGGTTGCTCGTCCGTTGGAAAGTCTTCGATGTCGTCAACGACCCAAAGTTCTTCCTCGGGGTCACGAAATTGCTGATGGGCGGATTCAACCAAGGGATGTATTCCGTGGGATATATGCTGTACCGCGCCGCCCCGCTGATTTTGACGGGATTGTCCGTCGGGTTTGCATTCAAGACCGGATTGTTCAACATCGGTGCTCCCGGTCAATTGGTTGTGGGATCCCTCGCCGCCCTTTTGGTCGGCGTCAAACTTCAATTGGCTGCCCCTTGGCATTGGATGCTCTGCTTGTTGGCCGGCATGGCGGCCGGAGCGATCTGGGCGTTCATCGTCGGGTTGTTCAAATCGGTTTTCAACGTCCATGAAGTCGTGGCTTCGATCATGATGAACTATATTGCGATGTACTTCACCTTCTGGGCAATTGAAAATCTTGGCATCCAAAATCAGTTCTGTATCCGAACGGGGCCTAACCGTTGGACCTGCTCGCTGGCTCCCAATTCGGTCACCGTATTATCGACTGCCGCGCTTCCGAAAGGTTTGGCGGAATTTTTCGGAGGGTATTCGCTCAACATTGGTATCGTGATCGCTTTGATCGCGGTCGTCGTCATGTATATCATCCTGCATAAAACCACTTTGGGTTATCAATTGAAAGCCGCCGGTTTCAACCGTGAGGCATCCCGATATGCCGGGATGAACACCAAACGCAACATCATCCTGTCGATGGTTATCGCCGGCATGCTCGCCGGACTGGGTGGAGCCGTGGCCATCATGGTGTCGGACAAACGCATGTTTTTGGAAGAAGGATTGATGTCGGCGGAATTCATGTCATTGGGATTCGACGGCATTTCGATTGCGCTTCTCGGCATCTCCGAACCGATCGGAATCGCCCTGGCCGGCCTTTTCCTTGCCTTTATCCGTCAAGGCGGCGATTATATGGATTTGGCCAACTATATGAAGGAATTGGCCGATGTCATCACTTCGGTCATCATCTATTTCAGTGCGCTTTCGGTGGTGTTGTATCAATGGATTTCCAAGCGCAAAGCCAAAAAGAAAACACTCCTAAAAGGCGAAGAAGGGAGTGATGAACGATGATTTTCTCGGAACTCATTTATAACCTGACCCATTCGACCTTTGAAACGATGATTCCGCTTTTGATTGTCGCCGTCGGCGCGATGATCTGCGAAAAAAGCGGAGTCACCAACATCGCGTTGGAAGGCATCATGATCATCGGAGCGTTCGTGGGGGTTTGGTTCGTCAAAGCCGTCGAACCGCAAACCCTGATCTTGGCCGCCCAACAGACGAATCTGGAAAAGAGCATTCTGTTCCTCGAAGGTGCCCTCATCGGGGGAATCGCCGGAATGTTGTTCTCCTGGCTGCACGCCTACGCCTCGATTTCGATGAAGGCGGATCAGACGATTTCCGCCACCGCCCTCAACCTGATCGCTCCGGCCCTCGCCGTTTTTATCGCCCGGTCGGTCTTCGGCGGAAAGCAGATCGCTTTCAAAACGAGTTTTAAAATGCAGGAAGTCGGATCCCTCGCCAACATTCCCGTCATCGGCGACCTGTTCTTCAAGAGCGTCAACGTCGGATTGTATGTGGGCATCGTCGTTCTCTTGATTGCCTGGATCTTCCTATACAAAACCAAAACCGGTCTGCGGCTGATGGCCTGCGGTGAAAACCCGCACGCCGCCGACTCCCTCGGCGTCAACATTTTCCGCGTCCGATACGGGGCGGTCCTTGCCTCCGGATTTCTGGGAGGAATGGGCGGGTTCATCTTCGCCGTTTCTGCCGGTAAGGAGTTTGACGGCACGGTGCTGGGGTATGGTTTTCTTGCGATCGCTGTCCTCATTTTTGGTAACTGGAAACCGTTCCGCGTCCTCTTCGCCGCCTTCTTCTTCGGATTGATGAAGACGATCTCCGCTTCTTATTCCGCCATTCCCTTCCTGAATGATATGGAAATTTCCCCGCATCTGTACAAGATGATTCCTTACGTCGCCACCCTCATCGTTTTGGTTGCCTCCTCGAAAGCCTCCCACGCCCCGAAAGCCGCGGGAAAAATCTACGACAAAGGAACACGATGATTGTCCTCAGTGCCGGATTGAATCCGGCACTTTTGTTATACCGTTTACACCTCCGCCGGCGGCGTTTCCTGTTGTGAAAAGAACCTGGTTGTGATACAATGAATCAAGGTGATTTCCATGGTCGATCCGAAACGTGTCGAGACCTTCTATGATTGGTTGGATGAATCCTGTATGGCGTTGTATGAGGAATTGCATACGCCTTATTTGGATGGAATTTCCGAATCCGCCAACAACCTGCTCTCCCAATCGATCGAACAGGACGTTTTGCCCGAAACCAAGCAGAAATTGAATCGCCGCCTCACAATGATCCGAACCATCGAATTTCAAAAAGAGGAAATCCGTAAGGCTTTGCAACTGGCGATCCTCAAGGGATTCAAGCATGTCCGACGTTCCAACGAGGACATGACACCCGACACCATCGGTTTATTCGCCACCTTTCTTTTGGAAAAACTGCTTCCCGGAAACCAACCGATCACGCTTTTGGATCCGCTCGTGGGGACCGGGAACCTGCTTTTGACCATCGCCAACAACCTGAAGCGGGACGTGATCCCGATCGGCGTCGACCGCGATCCGATCGGCTTCCATTTGGCCGAAGCGATGTTCGACCTGATGCAATACCCCGATCATCTTTATTTTCAGGATACGTTCACTTTCCATGATGCCCAGGCCGAGGCGATCGTCACGGACTTTCCGTTTTCCCGACCCGAAAAGGGAACGTACTTCCCTTATGAAGTGATCCGTTTCCATCACGCCAATCTTCGTCCGGGCGGTTATTTCCTCGGTGTCGTATCCAATGACTTTTTCGAAGTCGAAGGGCATCAAGTTTTTCACGAAATCGTCCAATCACTCTATCAGATCGTCGGGCTGGTGAAACTGCCCGATTCGATGTTCAAAGCGATGGGAAAGAGCCTATTGATTTTGCAAAAACGGGATGAATGGATTCAGCCGCTCTCGAAAGTGTTGCTGGCCGAAATCCCTTCGTTTCAAGACCCCAATGCCGTGAATGAGGCCATCCGTCGGATCGACGCGTGGTTCATGGAAAACATAAAACATAAAGAAGAGGACAACTGAAC
Source organism: Bacillota bacterium (assembly GCA_022710895.1). GTDB lineage: Bacteria > Bacillota_I > Bacilli_A > Izemoplasmatales > Hujiaoplasmataceae > JAKLGB01. Next base: position 84 of record JAKLGB010000031.1, on the reverse strand, counting down.
ATGGAAAAAATTTTGGCAGTCAATGCCGGCAGCTCGTCACTGAAGTTTCAATTGCTCGAAATGCCGGAAGAAAAACTCGTATCC
>JAKLGB010000030.1 GCA_022710895.1 Bacillota bacterium | reverse complement strand
ATAACATCATCAAGAAAAACGTAGACATCAACAACACCATCAAAACCGAAACCGTCAACTACTTGGCCTTCGTGTTCGATCACTTCTACGGCTTGAAGGACTATTACGGAATCACGGATTTCAATCAATACGCCTGGTCCTATTTCCCCAATCTGTTGACCTCCACCTTCTTGGGGAACATTTGGAACTTCCTGGAAAGCTTCGAAGACGGACACACTCAAGTCGTCTCTCCGGGACATCACGACCCTGCTTATGTCCAATGGAAAGTCTGGCCGAAAGATTACCCGACCTACATCCAAGATATGTACAATGAGTATTGGGATTGCGGTTGCGACGTCCGTCCCGCCGAATTCGAATTGCAGATCGAAGGCAACACCGCCTATTTGATCGTCCGTTCTTTCAGTGTCACCGATTTCAAGGCGACCTTGGAAGGTTACATGGAACAGATTCGGACCAATGAGATCCCGATCGAAAAGGTCATCATCGACATGACCTGCAACGGCGGAGGCGTCCTCGCCAATGTCTTCTACTTGATGAACTATATGACGAATGAGAACATTTCCTTCTACACCAACACCTTGGGGGCTCACATGCGGTATGATTACGCCGTGGCCGGTGATTTGGCCTTGGATGCGGAATTTTACATTCTGACCTCGAAGTATACCTTCAGCGCCGCCAACCTCTTTGCGGCCTTGTCACATGAACGCGGATTGGCGAAAACGGTCGGAACCCAATCGGGCGGAGGCGCGTGCTCCATTCAAGCGCTCGTGTTGCCCAACGGCACTTTGGTCGTCATGTCATCCAACATGAACCTCTCTTATTCCACTTTTGAAACCGTTGAAGAAGGCGTCGCCCCGGATATCGCGATCGACTGGTCCTCCTATGCCTCGTTCCCGAGTTTAAGCACTCTCATCACCATCATCGATAATGCCCCCAGCAACTAATCCCGATCAAACAAAACGGATCGATCTTAACGGATCGATCCGTTTTTATTTTTGGCGGTTCGGTAAACCGATTCGTTGATTCTCGCGCAACAACTTCCGACAGACCTCCGGGATCTTGGATAGGTTCTCTTGCCAAAGAATCGGATCTTCCGGACGTTCCTTGCCGAAGAGTTCGTGGGAAAGATCGGAAAGAATCCAATGTTCGGCCTGGGAATGGGCAAAGTTGCCGTCATCCTTTGCGGTGTTCACGAAGCGTTCCAATAGCGAAAAGTCGGGAAAGTAGGTCAATTCGCAAAGTTTGGCCCGATACTCCAAAACCGGACCGGACAAGCGAGGGAAAAAGTGACGGAAATCGTACAAATGCTGGGCTTCGTGTTTCAAAAAAGAGATTTGGAAAGAAGGTTGGTCCAATCGGTCTTTGTAATCGTCCCACCGACAGAAGAGCCCGCGGGGTTTCGTCCACCCCCCGGTTCCGGTTTTCCCAAACGACAGAAAGGAAAGCCAACTGTTGGACAGGAATTGTTTCATGAAAAATACGGGAACCCGGATGGTCCCCGAGGGGATTTCCACGGAATAGACGGTTTTTTTGGTGGTTTTCCAGATATATGGCCCGTAAAAAGCCGCGGTCGTGCCGCCCAAAAAATGATATCCTCTTTGATACAATAGCCATTTCAAACGCAGTTCTGCCACCCGGACAGGAACCGGTCTCTTCACCTCGTAATACTCCTGAAAAGCCGATGTCAACCACTTTTCCCCTTCTTGCGGAGAATGTCCTTCGCCGAAAATATAAACATAATATCGATAATAAATCTCCAAAATCCGTTTTAGAAACGGATCTTCCGTGGGATATTCGAACAAAGGCGGTTTTTGGACGAAAATCCGTTCATATCGATGCAGAAGCCCTTCTTGCTCGGGATCCTGCCGAAGCGCTTCGATCAAGGCCGGGATTTCGCCGTTGACCAAAAGGCGATGCCATCGTTTTTCGTCGGTTTCCATGATCGATCCTGCTTTCTTTTGTCTTGTCGGAACCATTATACCTTGGTTCGCGGATCGTGACAATCCTGATCCAGAAAAAAGGATTCCTCAAAGGAATCCGTCGATCAATTCATTCTGTTATCTCGCCGCGTTCTGACAAGCTGATACGGTATCCTCAGCCAATTCGCGTAAAGTCATCCGTTTCATTCCCCGACAGTAGGTGAGAACTTCTTCCCCGAGCGGATCAGCCCACCGCGAGGGCACCGCATCGTTGATGATTCCGAGCGCGGTCATGATTTGAGCGGCATTGCAATCGACATCATAGCCGATCATGCCGATGATGTGCATCGTCTCATCGAAATCGCCGTTTCCGAACCAAAGGGCAACCACTTCCGCAGCGGCGTTGGGATAACTGTGAATCCAATTATACTGATGGAATCGCGGTTCCAGAGCTTGCCAAACCGATTCCCAATCCGACCCTGCATAACATGCCCCTAAAGCTTCAGCGACCACGGAATGATATTCAGAATCGGCCGGGATGGCCTGAACAGACTGTTCCAATAGTCGACGGACATCGGAGCCTACGAAAGCCAACGAAACCAGAACCGCATTGAAAATCTCCCCGAGGACCCCGTTGTTATGGTGTGAAACGACGCCGTCAATGAAGGCCAAACGGGCGGCTTCCTCGGCGTTGCCGGGGGCGAGCATGCCACAGATGGCCCCACGCATCTGAGCTCCGATCCATTCCCGATAGGGGTTATTGAACCACCCGCTTTTCGGGGGAAATATGCCCGCTCCGATGTTTTTTAGGGCGATTTCTTCGGCCGACCAACCGAATGGAACCACGCCGACCCATTCCATCGCCACGTCATCGCTGGTGATGGCGGCACCTTGCTTTTTGAAGGATTCCAAAAAGGCGAGTTCATATGTGATGTCGTCGTTGTAAGTATTGGGAGTCCGAACATAATCGCGGATCTCCCCGAAGGCTTCCCGCAAGTTGGCTGTGACATATCCTTCCAATGCGGTTCCAAACGCCCCGCCGACGATTTGGGCTTTCCACCCATTATACATTTGGGAAATGAATCTCGATGAAGAGAGATCAATCGAAACCTTAGGCGGAAAGGTCGCGTTTTTCCGAATGTGATCAAAAGAATCGTAGACAGGAAAATCACGATAGGGATGGAATGGAAGCGGAGGCAGTTTTCCAAAGAGATTCCATAATTTGCAGGTGATGGGGATCAGCCGCCGCATATCGTTTTGCGCGTGGGCGTTCAGACCCTCCGCCAACATCTTCTCGGCCTCGGAAACGTCATAACCCATATTTTCCATCGATTGGACCGCACCGACGATGACCGACTCGGGGGCTCCACTTCCGGGGACATTGGAGGCCCATTTCATCCGATAGGTCAAATCGGACATCGACTCGAATGCCGCGATTCCTTTCCAAGCCTGCTCTTCTTCTGATAAGACGACCGGTTTGCTGGAGTGCAGCAGATCGAATTCAATCTCCCACGCTTTTTTCATGGCTGATTCTCCTTTTGGACGAATGATGGGTGCTTTGACGATAACGGATCAACGAATAGACGACCAAGCCCGCGGCGGTTGTCAGATAGGGGAGCGTGTTAAGCAACTCGTAGGGAACGGTGATGGATGTGAATGTTTGCGCAGCCAAAGAGAAGGCGTTCACCGCCCCGAAAACCAAGGCGAACAAAGCGGTAGCGACGGGGTGCCCGCCACCGATGGCTTCGGCGGCGATGCCGATGAATCCACGACCGGCCACCATACCGGTATTAAAATTACTCATATATCCCAAGGAAAGATATGCCCCTCCCAAACCGGCCAATCCCCCCGCGATCAATAACGCCACGGTCTTGATTCGACGGGTGTGAATGCCGACGGATGCCGCGGCGACGGGGTTTTTTCCTACCGCGAGGATCCGAACTCCGAGGACGGTTCGGCGAAAAAGGAAACGGATCATAAACACGCAAAGAACGGCGACGAACACCAACGGATTAACCTGGCGGAACAGGACATCCCCCACGAAGGGAATCTCTTTGAATAATGGAACGTCCCACGGGGTCATGGCGATTCCGGGATAATCGCTTTTATTTCCGGTAATGGCATAAACGATGAATACCGCCAGCCCCGCGGAGAGAAGGTTGATGGCGATACCGACGAGAATATGGTTGGTGCGAAATCGCACCGCGCAGAGGGCAAAAAATCCCCCCATCAAAAGCCCGGCACCGACTCCGCATACCACTCCTACGAAAGCCGATCCGCTCCAAGTGCTGAACAAGGCGGCGGCCAAGGCGGCCAACACCATGGTTCCCTCGATGCCGATGTTCAAAACCCCGGCCTTGTTGGAAACAACGGCGGCCAAAGCGGCGAAGACCAACGGCGTGGCCAATTGCAGGACCATCGCATAGAATTCGGGAGCGGACAAAAGATTCCACAAGTCAGACATGGTCCGCCACCTCGCTTCCGGATTCATCCGGTTTTTTCCGGAATTTTAGAGCACCGATCCGGTTACGTAGCCAAGAGCTGGAAAAGAAAGCTTCCGAAGCAACTAAAATCAGGATTAACCCTTGAATGATTTGGACCACTTCTTGGGCAACATCGCTGTTGAAAGCCATTAGGTCGGCTCCGGAGCGCAGATATCCGATGAATAGGGCGGCATAGGGAACCATCAACGGTTTGTTTTTAGCCATGATCGCAACCATGAATCCGTCAAAACCGTATCCGGGAAGGGTTTTCCAGTTAAAACGGCGATAATTGGATAAAATCTCGACTCCCCCGCCTAAACCGGCGATGCCGATGCCGATGACTTGGGAATGGGTTCCGGCTTTGGCGACGGGTATCCCGATGTGACGGGCGAAATGCGGATTGTCTCCGGACATCCGCACCGCGAACCCCCACTTGGTCCGGTTCAGGTACAGGTGGGCCAACAGCGCCACGGCGACCGCAATCAGGATTCCGACGGTCACGTTGGTATCTCGAACCAGGATGGGCAAACGCGAAGGATCCGGGATCGGGCGTGTGGCATTATCCCCGGAAGATACATCGATCACGACGTTGGAAATCAACCAAACGCCTACCCACAACACGATAAAATTGAACATAATGGAACTGACAAATTCGTTGACACCATAGGCGGTTTTCAGTTTGGCGGGCAGGAACCCCACAATCATCGACCCCGCCATTCCGCACAATAGCGGAACCGTAATCGCCAAGGCCGGAGGCAAATCGAAATAGATGGCGGCCAAAGCGGCAATCAACCCTCCGGCGTAAAACGCGCCTTCGGTAAACATATTGAAATGTCCGCCCCGGATGATCAGACAAGCGCCAATTCCGGCGAACAGTAGCGGTGTCGCGTTTTTGAGAACCTCGCCGCGTTCCGCCGAGGATGACAATGGCCCCAGGACGAACCAACGTATGGCATTTTGCGGATCATCGGAAACCAAAGCGATGATCACAAAGGCAATCAGGTAAGCGATGACGATCGCGCCGAGGGTACGAACCGTTTCGATCAAGGCGGTTTGCCAACGGGGGCCGATCAACCAGGTCCTCAGGTGGGCAAAGAACTTCTTCCAAGCCGATGGATTATTCATGAGCCACCTCCGGGGAAACAGGTTCTTGCCGTTTGATTCCCAACATATATAGACCCAATTCTTCTTCAGAACACGCGGAAAGGTCGTCGATTTCGGCCGCAATCGTCCCCTGATGAAGGATGATTGCACGCCGACACAGCGCTCGAATTTCCTGAAGATCGCTGGAAATCAGGAGGATGCCTTTTCCGGCGGCTCGTAAGGCTTCCATTTGGTCGTGAATCGTCCGAAGGGAACCGACATCGACGCCTCGTGTCGGTTGGTCGGCAATCAACACTGTGCCGCAGGCATCAATCTCCCGGGCACAGACGACTTTTTGCATGTTGCCTCCGGAGAGGTGACGGATGGAGTCTCGAAGGGAACCCATGCGAACGTCGAATCCTTCCGTCAAACGGCGTCCCGAAACGGATAGTTTCCGACTTTTGAAGAAGGGGCCAACTAAGTGGTCCCGATTCTGTCGGAGCAGAGCGGTAACGTTCTCCTCGATGGAAGCATCGAGATCGACCCCATCGTTCATCCGATCCTCGGGAATGAAAGAAACGCCTTCTTTGCGGATGGAACTTAGGGAGGAAGGAAGAATTCCTTCGTTTAGGATCACGTTGCCATGATCGGGGACGATTTTTCCGGTCAGGACACCGACCAGTTCCCGTTGTCCGTTTCCTTCAACACCGATGACCCCAAGCATTTCTCCGCCCCGAAGATCAAAAGACATATCCTTAAGCGCCGCTTTTCCGTGGGGACCGAAACACCAAATATGCCGGACGGAAAGACGTGGTAATCCGGCGGAATCCGCCTGAGGAAAACGTTCGGGAGGCGGTTCGGTGCCGATCATCTTTCGAGAAATTTCGCTCTCGGAAATATCCGAGACGAAATAGGTCCCGATGGTTCTTCCTTTTCTCAAAATCGTGATGCGATCGCAGATGGCTTTGATTTCGGGCAGTTTATGGGTGATGATGACAATCGTCTTTCCGAGATCGCGAAGCGTTTTGAGTTGCTCAAAAAACCGTTTGGTCTCTTGAGGAGTCAAAACGGCCGTGGGTTCATCCAAGATGATCAATTCGGCATTGCGCGCGAGTACCTTCAGGATTTCGACCTTTTGTTTGGTGGCGACGTTCAAATCTGCCGCCCGAGCGGTGGGTTCGACCGGCATGTCATATCGTTCGGAAAGGCTGCGAACCAAATGTTCCGCGGCTTTTCGATCAAACAATCCGGCTCTACGAGGTTCGATTCCCAAAACGACGTTTTCGGCGACCGTCAGCTCATCAACTAACATAAAATGTTGATGGACCATCCCAATTCCATGGGACATTGCATCCTTGGGACTGTTGATGGTGATCCGACGGTCATGAAGAAAGATTTCGCCCCGTTGGGCCTTTTCCAAACCATAAAGGATTTTCATGAGCGTGGTTTTTCCCGCTCCGTTTTCTCCGGCCAAAGCATGGATTTCCCCGCGGTTGACCGAAAAGGTCACGTCATCGGCGGCGATGATCCCGGGCCCGAACGATTTGCAGATGCCCTGCATGCGCAGGATCGGAACGGTCATTTCAAAGGCCTCCGCTCATTCTAATCCATCGAACAACGCGTCGATTTGGTCGAGAGTCAAATCGAAACGGGAAGTTACATCCAACTCTCCGGAAATTATATCTGCCTTCAGGGTATCCAGTCGATCGCGGAGATCTTGCGGGACTTTGGAAAGGAAATTTTCATTGACTGCCAACTCGATGATTCCTTCGGCCAGTCCATAACTGACTAGGACCCCGAAACCTAAAGTTCCGTTCTGATAGCTGACAACGGAATCATAGATGACGTCTCCGACTTTTTTCATTACCGAGGTCACGATCAATCCCGCCCGGGTGGGATTGGTGTCCCGGTAATAGAGGTATTGATCGGAGTCGACACCGATGACCAATCGGGTTTTCGTTTGGGCGGCGTCGATCACTCCGAGTCCGGCTTGAGAAGCGGCGGCGAAAATGACGTCGGCTCCATTGGTATACTGCACCGAAGCCAAAGCTTTTGCTTGAGTGGAGTCGTTAAAATTTCCCACAAAGGAATTGGTCAAAGAAACCCGGTTGGCGTTTCTGGCATTTTCATAGGCGATTCCTTGGGCGTATCCGACGGCGAAATCATAAATGATATCGTTTCGCATCCCACCGATGAAACCGACTTTTCCGCTCCCCGTCACGGGAGCAGCCATTCCCGAACTTCCGTTGGCCATCGCCGCGGCGAGGACTCCGGCTAAAAATCCGCCTTCATTTTGACGGAAGAGAATGGAATGGACGTTCGGATATCCCGCGGCATTGCCATCTTCGATTTCCGTATCGAAAATGATATAGTGTTGGTTGGGATATCTTTTCGCCACTTTTTGAAGGGATTCCCGCATCTGGGTCGTGGCACAGATGATCAAATCGTAATTTTGCTGCGAAACTCGATAAAGCGTGGTTTCCCAGCCGGCTTGATTGGTCCCCATTTCGATGGTTCTCGCATCGATGGTATTTCCGAACTCGGTGTTTAAGCGGCTGATTCCGGCGTTTGCGGAATCAAAAAAGGACATATCCCCCAAGTTTCCGTTGACCAATAACACCACGTTCAGTTTTCCGTCATCGGTCGTCCCCGTCGTTTCTCCCCCGTTTGAAGTGGTCGAGGCGGTGGTTTGACCGCAACCGATCATGACGAAAACCGTCAAAATCATCAATGTCAACCCTAAGTATTTTTTCATGTCATATCACCCTTCCGTGGTCCGTTCCCCGGCCCCGATTTCTCGAGGCCGGGTTCGCGGATGGAACCATGGTTCCGTAATTCAGTTTTTCTTACCAAGAAACCGCTTCAAATTTCAGTTGAACGTAATCTCCGTTGCGGACTTGGGAAGAGTTGGCGCCGACCAATAGGCTGTCGCCGTTGATGTATCCCATCCAATAACTGGAGTTGGTCCCGTTGACATATGAGTCGACGGAAGTGATGAATCCGGTATCCGATGCGGACACCTGGGCGATTCCCTTCGTGGTGCAGGCGCCGACAAAGGCTTCATACACCGTCGGGTTGGACGATAGCACCGTCACGGTGCCGTTGAACAAAACCGTGTTGTTGGGTCCGACGATCTGCAGATAGACCGTACGGGTGACTTCCCACCCCGAAGTCGTGGCAGGCGCGTATGAGCCCGTGTCGGTGCCGACGCTAAAAATCGTCGAAGCGGTCGTCGCGGTCGTTGTCGTCTCTCCGCAGCCCAAGAAAGCGAACAGAGCAAAGAAAGCCATTGCCAATCCCAATACTTTTCTCATTTTTTCCTCCTATGTTATTCAACACTTTTCGTGTTAAATCCCGATAAAAATGGGGTTCGTGATCGCATAAAGAACTTCTTCTCCGATCACTTCAAATACAAGCCAATCCCCGGGTTCGACGCCCGAGATTTCGATGGCATCGTTATAGCGAATACTTTCGGAATCGATATCGATCGTAGTCATGATCTCACCGTTTTTGTAGATGATGAGTTGGTTCATCGGATCGCGCGAAAAGACGGAAATATCCACGGACACCGAGTCTTGATCGCTCAGTGAAACCGTGTCGCCATAACCGACACCGTCGATGGTGGCGACCACCATGGGTCCATTGGTAATAAAACTGTGTCCGGAAAGCAAGGCATCCATGATTGCGGCTTCGTTGAGTTCGCCTTCAATGTGAACGACCGTTGCCGGAACCCCGCTGTAAACGCCACGACGCAGATAACTATCGGAATAACGTCCCTCGGGAGTGGATAAATTGGCATAACGGGCAGTGTAAGTCCCCGAAATCGAATGATTGTCCGATCCTCCCGTGGCGGGAAGATACTTGAGTTCTCCTGCAGAATACAGATTCAGGAGTTCGAACCATTTGATCTTGGCCGCCAAGTTTTCGTTGGCATTGGGTTCGTACAACCCGTTCCAGATTTCGATCGTGTCGAATTCTTCGACGATTTCCCAATGATGGAAGCCCAGCAAAGCGGTGGCGAACGGGTGATTGATTTGCGCGATTCCGCCGCTGCGGCCGATTTCCTGCATCATTTCGGTGATATCGGCAACGGGATCATCGCCCTTGAGGACGCTGATGTCCGCTTTTTCAAAAACGTTACCTATCCCCAAGGATTGGAAATGACCGTAATCGGTGGTCACTTCAACGGCTCGCATCGCCATGAAGAACAATGGGTCGCCGACGGAATCATAAGCGGAGACAAAACGATTTCCCTGAACCCATTCCGCCAAGCCGGAAGAGGAGTTATGGTCGGAGAGAAAACCAAAATGGAGCCCATTGTTGATGTTGGAGAGCAAAACTTCATCGACAGTCTGTTTTCCATCACTGAAGGTCGAATGTTGATGAAGATCCCCCATATACCATCCCGAAGCCACACCGTCGTATAAATGGGTCAGCCGAACGTCATCCAAATAATAAGTTTTGTAATTCTCCACGAAAATCGTGCGGGAAACACGACTGTATTCGGGTCCTCGAACATAAGTGAGGGTATAGGTTCCTTCATCCAGCAACAGCCGGTAACCCGAAAGGACATTGGAATTGACCCGGGTCATATCGCCGTTGGCGGATGTGATCACGATTCCCGCCGTGATCATATCGCCGGAATCGGTGAGGATTCGTCCGTACAATGTGGCAGGATAGAGATCTTGAGTGGTCGTGGTCGTCGTGGCGGATGTGGTCGTCGTGGTCGAGGAACATCCGATCACTAGGACAAGCAGGGAAGAAAAGAAAAGGCAAAGGATTTTTTTCATCATCAACAGGATCCTTTCGGGGCTTGGGTGCTGTTTCGAATAATCAAATCGGGTTCCAATTGCTTATATTCTTTTTCCATGCCGGGATCACGGAGCCGATCATGCAGGAGATTCCATGCCTGTTCGCCCAGCATGGACACCGATTGATGGATCGTTGTCAACGGGGGAGGAAGGATGGCAGAGAAGAACAAATCGTCGAAACCCACAATCGAGATGTCTTCGGGAACATTCCATCCCCGTTCATGAACGGCTTGGTAAGCCCCATAAGCCATCAGGTCGTTGGAAGCGAAAATGGCGGTGACTCCTTGTTGAAGCAGCTGTTGGGCGGCGGTCCGGCCGCTTTCGAATTGGTAATCCCCGGTGGCGACCCAATCGGGATCAAAGGGGATTCCGGCTTCGGTCAAGGCGTTGACATATCCTTTCAACCGTCGTTCAGCGGTATAACTTCCCCGCGGTCCGGTGATGCAACCGATGCGACGGTGGCCAAGGGATAAAAGATGCTTCGTCGCCATCAGTCCGCCTTTACTGTGATGGATGGAAACCCCGGGGCAACTCAGCCCTTCGATCCAACTGTCCAAGGCTACGAAAGGAACCTCCAATTCATCGAGAAGAGCAATGAAGTTCTGGCTCCTTTCCTTGTTTTCGTCTTGGGAAAAGGCAATGATCAATCCGTCGATTCCACGGTTGACCAGCATGTTGACGGCAGACACGTCCTTGGCGGGATCGTGATTCGTATTCGACAAGATCATGGAATATCCCGCCGCGCTACAAAATCCGTCGACGCTGCGACCCAATTCGGCAAAAAAGGTGTTGGAAATATCAGGAAGGATCAATCCGATGGTGTTTGTTTTCTTCGTGACCAAACCCACCGCAAAGTGGTTGGGAGCATAATTGTTCTTCTTCGCGATTTCCCTAATTCGATTCGCCGTGGGTTCGGAAACCGAATTCGGTCGCCCGTTCAAGATCAAAGAAACGGTGGTCACGGATACTTTTGCTTCTCTGGCAATGTCGCGAATGGTGCACTTCATGATCGGGAACCTCTCGTTTTTCGACATTCTTCCATGAAACGGTCGATTTCTTCTCCGGTCGGAATCGAACACTGAGCTCCCATTTTGGAGATGGTGAGGGCGGCGGCACAGGTGGCCCGGAATAGACCGGATGCCACGGGGGCGCCGGACGCGGCCGTCACTGCCAGTGAACCGACGAAAGTATCCCCCGCAGCGGTGGTATCCACGACTTCGACCGGTTGTGCAGGGATATTCATGATGGTCTCACCGTTCCCATAGATGCATCCGGAGGCGCCGAGCGTAATGACGACTTCCTTGACGCCTTGTTCGATGAAAAAAGGAATCGCACGAGCCGAAAACAACGGGGAGTGGGCCGAGAAACCGGTGATTTTTTCCGCTTCCGTTTCATTGGGGACAATCAAATCGACATTTCTAAGCAAAGCCTCGTCCAACAATTGGGCAGGAGCGGGATTGAGGATGGTGAACATACCTTTCTTTTTGGCCAAGGCAAATCCATGAACAATCGATGCATAAGGAATCTCCATCTGCATTAACAGAACATCTCCGGGAAAGGCGTCCCGCAAGCCTTCTTCGATCTGATGCGGGGATACTTCGGCATTGGCTCCGGCCGCCACCACGATCCGGTTATCACTTCCGGTGATCAAAATCAACGCAGTTCCGGTCGGAGTCTGAGGGTGATGGGCGATCCTTTCGGGAGGGATGCCGGCCTTCTGCAGCGCTTCGACCAATTCGGTGCCGAAAACGTCGGTCCCGACAGCGCCGATCATGCGAACTTCCGCGCCCTGACGGGCACAGGCGACGGCTTGGTTGGCGCCTTTTCCTCCGGGGTTCATGAAAAAAGCATCTCCCATGATGGTCTCTCCGCGTTGAGGAACCACGGGAACCCGAAAAACCATGTCCATGTTCATACTTCCGATCACGAAAATTTTGCGCATAGGGTTGCCCTCAGTTCATTGATTCGTAGTAAAGCGCTTTAGTAAAACGTTTTACTATTTAATCCTACTGCAAAACGCTTTCATTGTCAAGGTGCTTTCAAAAAAGTTTTCCACAAAAAAAAGACGTCTCCGACCGTAATGTTGTGAAGGTCAATAGCGAAACGTCTTCCGTTGAATTATTCCAATTTCCGTCCGTTATGGTTGTTTTCCTCGAATGTTTTCAAGGAGAAAGACGTCTCCAAAAAATCGACGTCTCTTTTCCAAAAAGGGTTGATATTGAAGAATCATACACGAAAAAGGCCTTTTTTTGATGAGGTGACGGATCGGTTAAACCCGTCCCCATTTCCCAAAGAAGTTATTGGGAACCGGTATCGATGACCTCGATGATGACCAGTTCGTCAAATAAAGAATACGTTTTCCCATCTGCGAATTGCATGGAGTGATAACACAGAATCAGTACTTTTCCCGGATTCGAAAAACCGGAAACGAATAAGGATTCATCAATGGTGACTCCGGTTCCTCCGGCAGACAAAAGCACGTAGGTGGGGGGGCAAGACGTGGTCTGCCCATTCCCTTTTTCCAAGTATCCCGTCAGAAGGAACCCTGTCTCCGAATTGGCCAAATCCACCGTGACAACCCGTTGATTCGTATGATAAGACAGCGGTTCCGTGATCAATGAACCCATGATTCCGGTGGTGAGACCGCCGACATCCATCCGATAAAAACTACGAAGATTCGCAAGAACATCCAAAGTCCATGGCCAAGAGGAAACCCCACGGTAGTGGATTTGGGCAAAAAAGGCTTCCGTCAACTGCGAAAATGCGGGGTTGTAAGTCGATTTGAGCGGCACGGTCATGTTGAGAACGGAAAGAACGCAACCCGACATGTCAGTGATCGATGAAATGGCAGAATTCAGAAATCCAATTGAAATTTCCGGAATCTGCTGCCGAACGAGTTGCAATTGGGATGCACTTGTTCCGATGACGACGGCTTGGGATGAAAAATCATATTGGTTGATCAGGTTGTCCAAAACCGGAACGATTTGCGGTTGAGAACTCTTGATTTCGATGAACAATTGAACATCCAAACCCTGAAAGGCCGCAAAAAACTCGTCTAAAGTGCGAATGCGGCAGTTGGGAAAACTGCTTCCCGAGTCCAGCAAAGTCAAGGCTTGAAGTTGCGCGAGGGTGGAGTCTTCCACGGTCAGGGAACCGTTGGTGGTCCGCGTCGTGGTGGCGTCGTGAATGACGACCAAACGATGATCGGTGGTCATATAGATGTCCAGTTCGATGACATCCGCACCCGCCTGAAAAGCAAGCAAAGCCCCTTCCAGGGAATTTTCAGGAGCACCGTAACCCAAACCGCGATGGGCGATGATCATGGGATGACGAAGAACCGAATGATCCGGGAACAACCCCATGAAATCATAAATTCCGGCATGGTGGTCGACGATCAAACCGTCCGCTCCGCGAAGGATGGCATTAAACCTTGCCGCATCATCCGAGTTGGCCAAATCAGCGTACACGGTGATCAATCGCTTCTGCAGATAATCGATTGTCTGTTGATCGGTATATTCCGCGGGCAACATCGCCGCCATCGCGCCGCAGACGTTAACGGCATCGCGGATTGCCAAACGATCCGAATCACCCAAAACCGATTTTTGATCATCAAAGGGAATTTCCAAAACCCCTCGAAGCATCGGGGCTTTCGCTCTTGCCCGCAGGATGGCCGATGAGGAAGCGGAAAAGACGAAGGCTTCGACGACACCGTAGCGACGTAACAGGATCGCCAAGATTTCGGCTTGGTCTCCATCCGTCACCCGGAAGGCGGGAATGACCCGACCGTCAATCGTTTCCAATGCATCGAGAAGCGGCACCGTTACGCCGTTTTCCAATCGAATCGATTCCCCGCTTTCATCCACATTCATGACAAGGACTTGCGGACGAACGACCGACTTCATGGCATCCAAATCGGCTTGATATTTCGCCAGGGTCATGATCGAAGGAGGAAGAGAAATGCCGGTGGCAGGAGTAAATAGATTGGCGATTTTGGTCAAGTGGGGAACAATGATATCCGCATAGGCTTCGGGGAAGGTCACTTTGACACGGCTGAATGCCGCCACCGAGCCGCTGGCTTGAATTCCCAAGCGACCCCCGAAAAAGTCGCTGGCGTTCTCGGCGGTGATCATCAGTGTGTCATTGATATATTCCTTAACCGTGTCACCGGTCACTTCGATGCGAAGACGATAAATCTTGGCCGAGGAAATGGCCTCGGAATAGGAGGCGGTATTGGTGACATTCCAAGCGGAGTTGCCCCACTTGGCGAATTCCACCCCGTTCGCCGCCGTGGCGTTTTGGCGAATGGCCATCTGTAAATAACCAGACGTTCCGTATCTGAACATAAAGGAAGCCCAACGGGTCGGTTCGGAAACCGAAGTGATCGTCATATCGGTTTCGATGACATAATCGTTAAAAGCCGAAAGATAACTCGGCAACAAGACGCGGGTCGGTTTGCTGGCGATTCCATCCAAAACGATTCTACCGTTGTTGATCGAAGCTGAACCGATATCGATGGTGTAGCCGGCGGGGAGGGCGCCGTTGGGGAGGCCGGCATACGAATCATTCAATAAAACGAATTCTTCTTCGGCTGGATCTTTGGAAAAAACGTTAATTTTGATTACGGTAGACCCGGAAGAAAAGGACAAATGAAAAATTCCCGTCGCCGAAACCGTTAATAATCCGCCTTCTCGGGTGAGTCCGGCGGGAAGTTCAGCGAGGGT
>JAKLGB010000003.1:23049-55629 GCA_022710895.1 Bacillota bacterium | reverse complement strand
CCGAAAAGAAAACCTTCCATTGTTTCGGCTGTGGCGAAAACGGCAATGCCATTTCCTTTTTGCAAAAATACAAACGGATGTCCTTCGTGGAAGCCCTCCGCACCCTGGCCGACCGTTATCACATCGACTTGGACGTTTCCCTCGGCGCCGGTCCCGACGAAAAGGGAAAACGGCTCTATGAAATCACCGAATCCGCGGCCGGATTCTACAGCCTTGCCCTCACGAATCTCGCTTCGGGCAAACCGGCTCTAGACTATCTGAAGCACCGCGGGCTGGACATCCGCACCGTCCAGTATTTCGAAATCGGCCTCGCTCCCAACGAGTTCGATTCCCTCTATCAAGCGTTGAAACCCAAATTCCAGGAATTGGATCTGTTGGAACTGGGGTTGATCAAAAAAACGGCGGAAGGCACGTATTACGATCTGTTCCGTGACCGGATCATCTTCCCGATCCGTAACGAATTTGGCAAAGTCGTCGGCTACAGCGGACGTCTGTTCCGCGAGAACGCCAACGAACCCAACAAATATGTGAACAGTCCCTTCACGACGATCTTCACCAAAGGGGAACTCCTATATAACCTCGACCGCGCTCAACCCGCGATCCGGACCCAAAAACGGGTGATTCTATATGAAGGCTTCATGGATGTCATCGCCTCGTATCGCGCCGGTCTCAAAGAAGCCGTGGCTTCGATGGGAACCGCGCTCACCCCGCAACAAGCGCGACTGATCAAGAAGTACAGCGACAACGTCCTGTTGTGTTACGACGGCGATTCCGCCGGTTTCGAGGCGATGGCCAAAGCCATCCCGATCCTCGAAGGGGCGGGGTTGGCGGTTACCTTGCTCTTGCTGCCGGAAGGGCTGGATCCCGACGATTATCTCAAGAAGTATTCCCCGCAACAATATGCGGATTATGTTGAGAAAAATCAGGTTGACAAATACGAATTCTATTACCGTCACCTCAAGAAACACGCCGACTTTTCCAAAGCGGCCGACATCGAACGCTTCAAAATCGCCTTGTTCACGTATCTGCTGCAACAAGCCTCCGAGACGATCCAGGAACTTTTCCTGAAAACCCTCGCAAAGGACGCCGGCGTCGATCTGTCGGCGATCCAATCCGATTTCCGGCATTTCCGGATTTCCAAAGCGTTATCCCATCAACTGGAAGAAAAACGGAAAACCCGCGAAACGGATATCCGGATTCTTCCCCGCGACATGCAGTCGGAAATGATATTGCTTGCCTATTATGCCAAAGCGAAGGAATACCGGGAGATCATCCGGGCCGAGTTGCCGGAATTCTTCTGTAAAGACTCCTTCAATTATTCCATTCTTCTGACGATCGACGATGTTCTGAAGGATGACCCCGGGGCGGATCCGTTCGAAACCGTGCCGCTCCGTTATTCGCAAAATCGTGACGACGTCCGAAAAATCCTGGCCTTTCATCAGCATGAATACAGTGTTCAGGAATTGCTCGATTGTATCGACGGAATCCGACTGCGCCAGATCGACCAGAAAATCTCTGATTTGAAAGCCCGCATCGATGTGTTGCGGGGCACCGACCAAAACCTCGAGATCGCCCAATTGGCGCAGCAAGTCGTCGAGGAAAAGAAACGAAAGGACGCCATCCATGGAAAAAAAAGAAATCCTCAAAAAATTGATTAAACTCAACGAAGAACAAGGCAATCTCACCCTCGAGGATGTTCGCAAACTCGTTCCCGAAGATTCCACGATGTTCGATGACGTCTTGATCGATCTGGAGACCGAAGGCATCTACCCCGAGGAACCCATCGATCTTCCCGCCCTCGACGACGGCTTGGAAGACGAAACCCCCGAAGCACCCGCCGAAGCGGAAGCCAAAGCTCCCGAAGAGGAAGAAGACGATTTCATCGATTTGGACGAACTCTCCGACGAGGACATTTCCGAAGACGAACTGGTCGACTTCGATTATGCCAAGGAAATCGAAGAAGAACTGATGTTGGAAAAGCAATATGATTCTTCCGTCTCCATCAAAGTCGATGACCCGGTCCGCATGTACCTGAAAGAAATCGGACGCGTCGAACTGTTGTCCAACGACGAAGAATACGAACTCGCCACTTTGATCAGCCGGGCCCGCAAAGCCAAAGATGCCTACGATCAGAAGATTCAAAACGGGGAAGAAGTCTTCGACGAGGAACGCCTTGAAGTCGAAGAACTGTATAAACGCGGACAGTTTTCCGAGAAGAAATTGGTCGAAGCCAATCTCCGCCTCGTTGTTTCCATTGCCAAACGCTACGTCGGTCGGGGCATGCAGTTTCTCGACCTCATTCAGGAAGGAAACATGGGCCTGATGAAAGCCGTCTATAAATTTGACCATACGAAAGGCTTCAAGTTTTCCACTTACGCCACTTGGTGGATCCGCCAAGCCATCACCCGTGCGATCGCCGATCAAGCCCGGACGATCCGGATTCCGGTGCATATGGTCGAAACCATCAACAAACTCGTCCGCACCCAACGGACCCTCACGCAAAAACTGAAACGCGAGCCGTATCCGGAAGAAGTCGCCGCCGAGATGAAGATCTCCGTCGACAAAGTCCAGATCATCCAGAAAGTCGCACAAGAACCGATTTCCTTGGAAAGCCCGGTCGGCGAAGAAGAAGATTCTTCCTTGGGGGATTTCATCCCCGATCCCGATACCCCCACTCCCTATGAATACACTTCCAAAGAAATGCTCAAACGGGAACTCGACGCGGTATTGGAAACCTTGACCGATCGGGAAGAAAAAGTGCTGCGGATGCGGTTCGGACTCCTGGATGGACGGACCCGCACCCTCGAAGAAGTCGGGAAAGAATTCGGCGTCACCCGTGAACGTATCCGTCAGATCGAAGCCAAGGCGCTGCGCAAACTGCGCCATCCCTCCCGTTCCAAGAAACTCAAAGACTTCACCAACGGTCGCTGAATGCTGCCCAAGAGCCCGCGGCTTCTGGCGGCTTTGGACCTGCTGACGGAGGTCCGCTGTCTGGCCGACGTCGGTACCGATCACGGGTATTTCCCAATCGCCGCCGTTCAAAGCGGAAAAGCCTCACGAGCCGTCGCTTCCGATAACAAACCCGCACCGCTGGCCACCGCCGCGGAGCATATCGCCCGTTCCGGTCTTCAGGATCGCATCGATCTCGTTCTCGCCGACGGGCTGTCTTTTCTGAGGGTCGACATCGCCGCCGTCTCCATCATGGGGATGGGCGGATTCCTGATCGAACGCATCTTGGATGCCGCCGATCTTTCGGCGGTGGAGCAGCTGATTTTGGGCCCCAACAACGATCACGCCGCCGTCCGCGGCTGGTTGGAAGACCACGGGTGGAGAATCGCCGACGAACGGTTCGTCCGCGATCGCGGTCATGATTACCAACTGATTTCCGCCGTTCCGGGGAAAATGAGTCTGTGTCCGGATGAACGCACCTATGGTCCGATTCTGTTGAAAACCCGCAACGAGGGGCTTCTTGGCCATCTTCGGCAGAAAATCGCCGCCCTCTCGGAAGCCCGTTCGCTCGCACGAGATCCCGACAAACGCCAAGAACTCGAAATTCGCATCCGCAATTTGGAGGAGTTGATTCGATGAATGCCATCGACGTCGTCAAATGGTTGGAAACCCACTTTCCCAAAGAGTTGGCTTACGAATGGGACAACGTCGGTTTGCAGGTCGGTTCGTTGAACCGACGTTGCCAAACCGTTCTCGTCACCCTCGACGTCACCAAAGAAGTCGTCGAAGAGGCCGTGGCCTTGAAGGCCGAACTGGTGATTTCCCACCATCCGCTGATCTTCAAACCGATCTATAACGTCGCCACCGAATCTCCCCGCGGCCGGGTGATTGCGCAATTGATCCAACACAAAATCGCCCTGTACAGCGCCCATACCAACTATGATCTGGCCGAAGGCGGAATGAATGACGAACTCGCCGCCGCGCTCGGGCTCCGCGAAGTTCAGTTGCTCGACGAAACCGATCGGATCGGCCGTTACGGGACGATCGACCCGGTACCACTGGAGGATTTCATCGCTTTCGTCCAACGGACCCTGAACGTCAAAGATGCCCGCTATATCGGCCGCTCCGGGATCAACATCCGTACCGTCGGGATTTCCGGAGGTTCGGGCTCGAACCATGTCGGTGCTGCCCAACGCAAAAACTGCGACCTCTATCTCACCGGAGACGTGACTTATCACACGGCGCTGGATTGCCGGCAGATGGGGCAAAACGTTTTGGACATCGGCCATTACGCCGAGGCTATTTTCAAGACCGCGATCGCGCGTCGTCTCCGCGAAGCTTTTCCCGACATCGATGTCCGGGAATCGGCGGTCGACACCGATCCCTATCGTCGCGTCTGAATCAACGAAAAAACGCACTCCTGTCGGATGTGCGTTTTTTATTTTCAACGGGGGATGGGGATTCGGAACGGCAGAACGGGGATTTGTCGGGAATTTCCGAGGTTCGCCGCTTCATTGCGGGAAAGCCATGCATATGCGACATACGCCGCGGTATCCGGGTTTTCGATCGTCAATCGGATCGAATCGGCGTCGAGGATCTCGCAGGCGACGAACTGCTTGAGACCGTTGGTACGGATGATCTGTACCGTCGTCACCCCGGCGGTGGCATTCTTGAACAAGGCCAGTCCTCTCCCGACGTGGTTGAAATCGATTGTTAAGACGTCGCCCTCCCGTTGGATTCCCGTCACCTGCGGGGGGAGAAAATCGATCACGCCCCAGTAAAAGCGACTATAGACCTGATTGGCGGCCCGTTCACCCACCGGGATCTTGGTCACCGGGTGGATCGGGTCTTTCCAAACGAATTGCTCGACCGGAACGTCCCAAAGCAAATTGATTTCGTAGATCGGCACGATTTCGGTGGTCGCCGCATAGCGTTCCGAGGCGGCAACTTCCGCCTGGGCCTGACGGTGTTGGACATAACCGGAATACCAATGGGTCGAAGAAGCGGTCATGGGGTCGCCCCCGTCATAGGGGTGCAGCTGAATCATCACGAACGGAAGCAGTTCCCCGTCGGGATTGAACCCCGCGCTCCAGGTATCGATGAGCATCGGAATGGCGGTCAAATTGGGTTCGTAATAGGCGTCGCTTTCGCCTTGATACCACAGGACTCCGCGGATCCCGTAGGGGAACAACGGAGCGATTTTGGCGTTGTACAAAGCCCCGGGACGTTGGAAGTTCTCCCAATCGTTGGGATTGTAGGGGACGATGTTGAAATCAAAACCGCGGGAAGCGATGTAGGAAACCATGGTCGGGGAGGCTTGAAGGGCGGGTCGGGGTAGCCACGATTGGATCATCGATCCCCCTTTGGCGGACTGAATGATGCCGATCGGGCATTCGAGACCCTCTTCCGACAGCAGTCGGAACAGGCGTCGGGCAAAGGCATAAGCGACGGCCGAGGCATCTTTGATTCGCTCGGGGGCATCGGCGGTCTTCCAAATTCCGCCGACGACGTCGGCGGCCGGTTGATAAGGATAATTAGCGTTGTGATCTCCGGAGTTTTGGTAAAAAAGCCGGATCAACGGTTGATCGGCAGCCGCTAACTGGGCTGCTCCGCCGTCGGCTTCTTCGACTTCCATCGCCATGTTGGACTGGCCGCCCGAAAGCCAGACTTCGCCGATCAACAGGTCGTGAACCCGAAGTTCATGGACGGTGTCGGCGACGGTGAGGGTGTAAGAAGAGAACGAGGCCGTCAGGGCCGGAAGTTCCAGCAAGAATGTTCCGTCTTCGGCGGCGATGACCGCCGCTTTTTCCGATTGTCCGGGATCGTCGTTGCGAACCAGTTTCGCCAGGACTAGGGTTCCGGGGGTCGCCGCCCCGAAGATGCGGATCGGCTTGCCTTGTTGGAGAACGGCGTGATCCGAAATCACGCTGCGGAGCGAAACCGCTCGGGTCGGGGGGACAAAAGAAAAAGCGTTGAGATCGAAATCCAAGACGATATTGGCGGTTTCATCTTCGCGCAGGGTGCGAGAAGTGGTTGTCGTCGTCGATGAACTCGTCGACCCCGTCGTGGTCGTTGTGGTCGTTGTCGTGGTGGATGATGTCGTTTCGGTGGTGGAAGATGTCGTCGTCATGGTGGTCGTGGTCTCCGTTACGGATGATGTCGTCGAAGAAGTGGAAGTTGTCTCCACCGGGGAAGCGCAAGCCCCGAGGAGGGTCAATAGCAGCAGGTAACCGATCGTCAAGCCGATTTTTTTCATAAGATGATCCTTTTCTCCGGGAGACCGGGCAAATTGGCAAGGGCAGGAGAAGACATTAATCGTGACCAGTTTCCATTATATCGCCGCCGTAAGAGGGACGCAACCGAAATCGATGAGGATAGAATTTAGAAAGCAAAAAAAGATCGACCGTGTGCTTTTTTGCTTGCCAGAGCGAGGACCGCATGATATGATATATTTTGAACATCAAATAATTTGAAAATCAAACTAAAAGGAGCCCTCACACCATGCAAAAAATCGGCATCGCCGTATGCGGCAATTCCGGAATCGATTACGCCATGCATGATTCCAAAATCCGAATCTTCCGATCGGTACTGGTCATGAAAGGCAAAGAGTACGAAGACTTCGTCGACATCGACGCCGACGAATTCTACGATCAACTGGTCAAAGATCCCGACATCGACATCCACACCGCTCAAACCTCCACGGGCGTCATTCACGCCATGTACGAGGAAATGCAGAAAGAAGGATTCGAAGAACTGATCGTCATCACGATTTCTTCTCATCTTTCCGGAACCTATCAAAATGCGGTTCTCGCCGCCAAGATGATGGAAGACATGCCGATCCATGTGTTCGATTCCCGAACAGTTTCCTACCCCGAAGCCAAAATGGCCCATATCGCCCAACAGATGGCCAAAGAGGGCAAATCCGCTCGGGAAATTTTGGAAGCCCTTGAATTTTTCCGCGATAATCATCACATCTATGTCACCGTCGACACCTTGAAGTATCTTGTCAAGAACGGCCGCCTTTCCGGGGCTGCCGGTTTCTTGGGAACGATGCTCAAACTGAAACCGTTATTGGAAATTTCCAAAGAAGGCAAAGTCATAACACTCGACAAAATCCGGACCACACAAAAAGCCCGTCAGGAAATGCTGGATCGTTTTCTCAAGGAAATTGCCGGCAAAAACGCGGAAATCTTCCTCATTTACACCAATAATTTCGACGAAATGCTGGAACTGAAAGCCGAACTGATCGCCAAAACCGGACAGAAGGACATCCGCATGGTGCCTCTGACCCCGGTCGTCGGTTGTCATGCGGGTCCCGGAACGATGGGGCTCGGTTACGTCGCCAACCGGTAGGTGGGGACGATGACCGAAGCCAAAGCATTGGTCAATGAACTGCTCGTCGACATCTTCAATCGCATTCTCGCCATCGAGGGCGAAGAGTTGCGTCGATCCGGTGTCCGGATATCGATGAACGAAGTCCATGTGCTGGAAGCCGTGACCGTGGTTCCCGAACCTTCCATGTCGGCCATCGCCAAAAAATTGGGAATCACCGTCGGTTCCGCCACCACCGCCATCAATACCTTGGTTCAAAAGGGGTATGTCTCGCGGTCGGTAGGCGAAGAAGATCGCCGAAAAGTGTTGGTTTCCTTGGCCCCCTCCGCCAGAGAGGTCCTGAAGATTCATCAGGAGTATCACGAAAAGATGCTGGACGCCATTTTCCGCGATCTCAATGTCGCGGAAGACGAAGTCCTAATCGCCTCTTTGCAAAAAGTCGCCTCCTATTTCCGTAAACCATAATAAAGAAAAAACAGCCTTGGTGGGGGCTGTTTTTTTCGGAATGGATCGGAATTATTCGGTCACGATGCAATCCACGGGGCAGTTTGTTTGGCAAACTCCGCAATCGATGCACGCGACGGGATCGATGACGTAAATATCTCCTTCGGCGATGCAATCCACGGGACAATTGGATTTGCAGGTGCCGCAAGCGATGCAGGCATCCGTGATTCTTCTTGGCATAGACAACCCTCCCTCTTAGGCAGACGACGTCATTACGGTTCTATTGTACCCGATAGAGGGGTTTTTGTAAATGTTTTTCGCAGGAACACCCCGCGAATCTTCCCGCAGGAAAGACAATGTCGCGACTCCCGGGGATGGTCGGGGAACCCGGTATTTTCCGGGGCGGATGTTTTTGCGCGATTCCCGTGTTTTTTCTTGAATATCCCCTCTTCTTTTGATACAATATTCACCGAAAGAAGGAGTGATTGCATATGATGGTATGGTGGGGAGTATTATTGATCGGCATCGGCGCGCTCTTGGCAGGTGCGGTCGCCGGTTTCTTTTTGGCGAAAGCGTATTTTAAACGGTATTTGGAAAAAAATCCGCCGGTCAATGAAAACATGATTCGTGCGATGATGACCCAGATGGGAAGAACCCCTTCGGAAAAGCAAGTACGTCAAGTCATGGCTTCGATGAAACAAGCCAAGTGATCCGTATCCAAACAAAGAGACCTTGAGTCTCTTTTTTCTTGAAAAAGACCGTCGATCCGACGGTCTTTGGGGAAATGAAATACCCGATCCCTTACTTTTTTTTCTTTTCAAACCACCGGTCGATCGGGTCGAACAACTTCACCCGATTTTCCGTACCGGATTTCAAACGTTTGTAATTGGCTCGATGGCGGAGGATGATGAGTCCCACCAATGCCGCCGAAACCAGCAGTAATGCCCAGTCCCGAATGAAGAAATGACGGAAAGCCACCAGAAACAACGTGAATAGGGCGCCGACGGTCGAAGAAACCGACACATACCTGGTGAGATATTCCGTCAGCAGGAACACCGCCGCCGCAATCAAGGCGATCCAGACATTATAGACCAGCAACAAACCGAAGGATGCGGCGACGCCTTTTCCCCCCTTGAAATGGAACCAGACCGGGAAGATATGGCCGACGACCGAGGCCAGACCGTAGACGAGCGGATGGAATAAATCCAGCCCGGAAAACCACGGGGTATGAAGCATCAAAAACACCAACAAACCGCTTTTCAGCGTGTCGGAAACCAAGGTGGCGAACCCGATCGGTTTTCCGAAGACCCGAAAAGCGTTCGTCGTTCCGAGATTCCCGCTGCCGAGTTTCCGGATATCCTGACCGCGGAACAGCTTTCCATAGAGGAAAGAAAAGGGAATCGACCCCAACAAATATGCAAAAACCAGAAAAAGCCAACGTACCAAAGGCATCAACTCCGTTTATGGTAAAATTATACCATGCAAACGGAAAAAAGGAAGTGCGGTTTTTGCGGTATTTTGGTATAATGGAATCAAGAAAACGAGGTCGTATCCATGGCAGAGAAAAGCAAAGAAACCTACAATGCCCAATCCATTCAAATCCTTGAGGGTTTGGAAGCCGTCCGGAAGCGTCCGGGCATGTACGTCGGTTCTACCGACGGACGCGGGCTCCATCATCTCGTTTGGGAAATCGTCGATAACTCCATCGATGAAGTTTTGGGCGGATACGGTTCCTCGATTCGCGTAGTGATCAAGGAAGATAACTCCGTCATCGTTTCCGATGACGGCCGCGGAATGCCCGTGGACATGCATGCCTCGGGGTGTTCCGCCGTCGAGGTCATCTTCACCAAATTACACGCCGGCGGTAAATTCGGCGGTTCGGGGAGCGCCTACAAGGTCGCCGGGGGTCTCCACGGCGTCGGAGCCTCGGTCGTCAACGCGCTTTCCGAGTTTCTCGAGGTTACCGTCCATCGCGACGGATTGATGTATCAGATGCGTTTTGAAAAAGGCGGAAAAAAGGTCAAAGAACTGATCGTCATCGGTGAAACCAAAAAAACCGGAACCGATGTCTGGTTCAAACCGGATCCGACGATTTTCTCCACCACCCTTTTCAATTTCCAAACCCTTCAAGAGCGGCTCCGCGAAAGTGCTTTTCTAATCAAGAACCTTAAAGTCCAGCTGATTGACGAACGGAGTCGTCAGCGGGAAACCTATCAATATGAAGACGGTATCAAGGAGTATGTCGATTTTATGGACGCCAACCGCACCGTTGTCCATCCGACGGTCTCTTTGGCGTCCAAATCCAACGACATCGAAGTCGAAGTCGCCTTCCAATACACCAAATCCTACAGCGAAAATCTCATTTCCTTCGTCAATAACGTCCGTACCAAAGACGGCGGAACCCATGAAACCGGCTTCAAATCGGCCTTCACGAAAGTCTTCAACGACTTCGGTCGGCGCATCGGTCTTTTGAAAGAAAAGGACGAAGGCTTGGATGGGGCCGACATCCGCGAAGGGATGTCCGCCGTCGTATCCGTCCGCATTCCCGAGAATCTCCTGCAATTCGAAGGTCAGACCAAAAACAAGCTCGGGACCCCCGAAGCACGCCCGGCGGTGGAAAACGTCGTGGGCGAACAATTGGCCATTTTTATGACCGAAAACCCGCAATTGGCCGGTTCTTTGTTGGAAAAAGCGCTCAACGCCCGCAATGCTCGCGAGGCGGCGCGAAAAGCTCGCGAAGATGCCCGTCTCGTCAAAAAAGTTTCCAAAACCGAGACGATTTTGTCGGGAAAACTGTCGCCTGCGCAAACCAAAAACGCCAAGATCAATGAATTGTTTCTCGTCGAAGGCGATTCCGCCGGGGGTTCGGCCAAACAAGGCCGCGACCGCCGGTTCCAAGCCATCCTTCCCCTGCGGGGAAAAGTCATCAACTCCGAAAAGCAGAAGATGGAAGACGTTCTCAAAAACGAGGAAATCGCAACCATCATCTCTACGGTCGGGGCGGGATTGGGTTCGGATTTCCGAATCGACAAATCCAATTACAACAAAATCATCATCATGACCGACGCCGATACCGACGGCGCCCACATTCAGATCCTCTTGATCACCTTCTTTTTCCGATACATGCGCCCGCTCGTCGAAGCCGGGAAACTGTTTATCGCCCTCCCGCCGTTATACAAGATCACCAAGACCGGGAAAAAAGAAGAAACCAAATATGCTTGGAACGAAGAGGAACGTGAAGACATTTGCAAATCCTTCAAAGCGTATAACATCCAGCGTTTTAAAGGCTTGGGAGAAATGAATGCTCCGCAGTTGTGGGAAACGACGATGAATCCGGAAACCCGCACCTTGATCCGCGTCACCATCGAAGATCTCGCCGACGCCGAATCCCGGATTCAGATCTTGATGGGTGACGATGTCGATCCCCGCAAAGAATGGATCGATACGAATGTCAGTTTCACCTCCGAGGATGATTTCCGGATCAAAGGAGGCGAGTGAAGATGGCTTCTGCCAAAAACAAAGTCGACGTGTTCGTCAACGAAAAGATCCAAAACGAGTTGCTCGAAAACATCATCGGCGAACGGTTCGGACGCTATTCCAAATACATCATCCAAGATCGCGCCCTTCCCGATGTCCGCGACGGCCTCAAGCCGGTCCAGCGCCGGATTTTGTTCGCGATGAATCAACTCGGGATGGGATCCGACAAACCCTATAAGAAGTCAGCCCGCATCGTCGGTGAGGTCATCGGCAAGTACCATCCCCACGGCGATACTTCCGTCTACGACGCCATGGTCCGGATGTCACAGACGTGGAAAATGGGCTCGATTCTGATCGATATGCACGGAAACAACGGTTCCCAAGACGGGGACGGCCCCGCGGCCATGCGTTACACCGAAGCGCGCCTGTCGCCCACGGCCGAAGCCCTGCTTGCGGATCTGGACAAGAAAACCGTGGCCTTCGTTCCCAATTTCGACGACGAAGAATACGAACCCGTGGTTCTTCCCGCCAAGTTCCCCAATCTGCTCGTGAACGGATCGATGGGGATGGCCACCGGTTACGCCACCAACATTCCTCCGCACAATCTCAACGAAATCATCGAAGCGGTCATCCACCGCATCGACAATCCCGATTGCTCCATCGAAGACCTGATGGCTTTTGTCAAAGGGCCGGATTTCCCCACGGGCGGAATCGTCGAAGGCCTCGAAGAGATCAAACGCGCTTTTCGGACCGGGCGCGGCCGGATCGTGATGAAAAGCAAGGTGGAAATGTCGGAGACCCAATTGGTGATCACCGAAATCCCCTACGAAGTGAACAAGTCCGATCTGGTCCGAAAAATCGACGAGATCCGCACCAACCGTAAAATCGACGGAATCGTCGAAGTTCGCGACGAATCCGATCGCGAAGGCCTCCGGATCGTCGTTGAAAAGAAAAAAGAGATGGAATCCGGCGTTATTTTAGCCTATTTGCATAAAAACACCGATTTATCACTATCCTTCAATTATAATATGGTAGCCATCGACAACCGCAGTCCGCATCTGATGGGGTTGACGGAAATTCTCGACAGCTATATCCAACATCAGAAAGAAGTGGTCCGGAATCGGTCCAACTTCGATTTGATGAAAGCGGAAAAACGGCGACACATCGTCGAAGGTTTTCTGAAGATGGTCGACATCCTCGATGAAGTCATCGCCACCATCCGCGCCGCTTCGGGAAAGAAATCGGCAATGGAGGCTTTGGTCTCGAAGTTCGCCTTTACCGAAGCGCAAGCGGAAGCGATCGTCACGCTCCAACTCTACCGTCTTTCCGCCACCGACGTCGAAGAGATGCGTGCCGAAGCTACCGACTTATCGCGTCAGATCAACTGGTTGAATCGCATTCTCAAGAACGAATCCGAACTGCAAGGGGTCATCAAGAAGGAATTGGCCCAGTTTTCGGAAAAGAATCCGACGCCGCGGCGGACGACCATTTCCGAAACGATCGAAAAAGTCGCGATTTCCGAGCAGGATCTCTATGAACACGAAAACGTCGTCGTCGCCCTGACGCGCGACGGATATTTGAAGCGATCGTCCCTCAAATCGGTGATGGCCACCAACGGCGACGTCGGTCTCAAACCCAACGATTGTATCTTGAAACAAATCGAAGTCAACACCAGACAAACCATTCTCGTTTTTACCAACCTCGGGAATTATATTTACCTCCCCGTCTACAAGATTCCTGACAAGAAATGGAAGGAAATCGGCGAATACATCGGATCGATCGCCCCGATCGGATCGGAGGAATCGGTTCTCGATTTCCTCCTTATCAACCAGTTTGACGATCGCCGCATCCTCCTGGCGACCCAGGAAGGATTGATCAAACTCGTCCAACTGAAAGAATTCCTCCCTTCTCGGACTCTTCGTTCCTACGGCGCCATCCCGGCTTCGGTCGACAATCCCCTGGTTGCGGTCGATCTCGTGGCGGAATACGATACCGCCGTCATATGCGCTTCCCGCAACGGGTATGTCCTGAAATATCGTTTAGAAGAAGTTCCGGTCCTATCGTTGGGTGCCCGCGGGGTCAAAGCCATCAACCTCCGCGACGACGCTCTCGTCGGGGCCTGCGCGGTCACCGACATCACCAAAGACGAAGTGTTGTTTTTGATCAACCGCGGGACCCTTAAGCGGGAGTTCGTCGCCAACATCGAGACCAGTCACCGTCCCGCCAAAGGCAAGATGTTCCTCAAGAGCGTCAAAACCAATCCCTATCAATTCGTCGGCATGGTCTCCGCCAACGTCTTCCGCTTGAAAGAGCATCTCCTGTTACGAATCATCACCGACAAGAACGTGGTGACCTTTACGGGAATCGATCTGCCCGTCGACAAATTCGAACACGGCGTGCCGCTGTTG
Organism: Bacillota bacterium; assembly: GCA_022710895.1. Lineage (GTDB taxonomy): Bacteria > Bacillota_I > Bacilli_A > Izemoplasmatales > Hujiaoplasmataceae > JAKLGB01. The sequence continues at coordinate 42,019 of JAKLGB010000003.1, read as the reverse complement.
GACAAGGAGTTCGTCCCCCTTCGGCTGTTGTTCGACGAACAAGACAAGGAAGCCATCGACGACATCCAGAAAAAACTGGCCAAAGAGCGCCGTAAAGACCTGCCCGAAGCCTCCGAGACGGAAAACGTTCCTCCTCCCGAGCCCACGGAAGTTGAGACCGACGACGTGATGGACGCCTTGGAAAAAATCATCAACATCAACGCTTCCGAAGATGATCCGGACGGCGAAAAAGTCATCCAGCAAACCTTATTCTGAAAAGGAGTCCTCATGAAAAAACTGTTTGTCCTGCTGTTTGTATTGGGTCTTGGCCTGGCGTTATTGGGCTGCGACCTTTTTGGCACCACGACCACAACGGTCACGACCACGACGACCGCCGATGATCCCAACGTCTACGACATTGCCAATGCGGCGGATCTCTTGGCGATGGATCCTTGGAAAAACTACCGCCTCACCGCCGACATCGATCTTGCCGGAGCGGAGTGGACTCCGATCGGCACCGACACCGCTCCGTATTCGGGAACGTTTGAAGGTCAAAACCACACCATCTCCGATTTTACCATCACTCGTTCCAACGACGGGTACGCCGGTTTCTTCGGATACGTCACTGGAGACATTAAGAACCTGCGCTTGACGGATGTGACGGTCAACGTCAATCCCAACCGGGCTTTTTATGCCGGCCTGTTGGTCGGTTATTTGACCGGCAACCTCACCAATATCCAAGTCAACGGAACCCTGACCGTCAACAACGCCGCCGGCAGCACCTATGCCGGATTGCTCGCGGGATTCGCCACGACTCCCGTCGAACAGATGGACGTTCCCACCGATTTCATCGAGAGCGTCCTCCGCGGTTGCCGCGCCGAAGGGCGTCTCACCGTCGCCACGAAATTGTTCGGTTATGTGGGCGGATTGGTTGGCAAAACCTTCAACGTCGAACTGAACGACTGCCGATCGACCGCATCCCTCACGGCTTCCGCCGAAACCGACCGTTTGTACGTCGGGGGCCTCGTCGGACATAATTACGGGGGATATCTGGCCGGCCATGCGGACGCCATCGAACGCGATCCGTTCGTCCTCACCGAGCGCTGTGCCGCTGTCTCCAAGATTTCGGTCGTTTCCCGGGGAACGAAAGCCTTGGTGGGAGGGTTGTTCGGCTATGACGGGCTCGGTCATCTGGAAGATTGTTTCGCCTATTCCGAAATCACCGCGGCCGGAGCCCTGCTTTCCGTGGGCGGCTTGGTCGGGGAAAGTTGGACGCAAACCGTCCTGGATTCCGTGGTGAAATCGGTGGTCGCCATCACTCCCTCCGAAGGACAAACGGTCACTTACGGCGGTGTCGCCGGGTTCTTTGAGGATTCCGCCACTGCCCAAGGAGCCAGATTCCTGACGCAATCGGCAACGGTTCCCACCGTAACGGGCGGGACGGCCGTGACCGCCGAGAACCTCGCCTCGGCGACCTGGTATCAAACGGCTCTCGGTTGGAACGATTCGGCTTGGTACGATAGCGCGATCGCCGTTCTCGACCAATATTCCTATCCGACGGAATGAACATATTCTTTACGGCCGCAAGGCCGTTTTTTTTTCGAAACATGTTCATGATCAGCCGTCATGACTATATTTTTTTGTTTAATCGGCCGAAAAATCCGCAGAAATCATTTCATTCATCCGGCCTTTACGGTATAATATTCCACAGGTGATCGATGATGAACTGTCTGTCGAATCTGGTTCGCACGCAAATCCCCAACGATGTGCTGATGAGCACGTTGAAACTCTATCTCGAAATCGGAAAGAACGAGTATTACGAAAAACTGTTCACTCCCGACATCGAGGTCTTTTCCCATCAGAACGCCCTTCGCGAAGCCTATTATTTCTTCAAGTGCTTTTTCGCGTCCGAAAATCGGATCAACGAGGCGAGGATGCGAACCCTCCAACTCGATTCGACGGTGGCGAAGACGAAAGCCGAGTCGTTATACAAGAACATTCTCGCGGTTTTTCGCATCATCCATGACCCCAAGGCGCCCACGTTCCATCTGAATGTCACGGAGATCAACGATTTAGTCAAACTCCTGTTCAAGGAGTACCTTTCCCCCGACCAGATCGCCTATCAGAAACTCGATCGTCCCCGAACCTCGCTGTTGTCGACGGAATCCTCCTCCAAACGGGAAACCTTGGAAAAATTGATCCTCCTGTATCAAGAAATCCGCAAAAAGAACGAGTACGAAGATTCTTATTTGGCTTTGCATTTCATGGTCGATTTCCTCAATCTTGAAATCTATAAATTCCGCGAAAACGCCATTGTGGCTCTGTTGGTCTATTATATCCTGGGCTTGCAGGACCGACTCATCGTTTTCCGGTATGTCTCTTTTTTTGGGAAACTGAACTTCCATCTCAAGGAATATCAAAGCGCTTTGGAAAAAACGCGGTTCAACTGGAAAGAAGGATATGCCGAACTGATGCCGCTGCAACGGCTGTTTCTCCAGATTTACCGGGACATGTATCATGATTTGGGCGAACAGGCGCGGGATTTCGAATACGAATCGAGCTTGGAAATTTCCAAATCCGACTATGTGGAAAACACGATCGACAAATTGAACGAAGTGTTCTCCAAAGAGGACATCCGCCTCCGGCACCCCTTGATCTCCGATTCTACGATCAACCGCACCCTCCAACGGATGCAGGCGGAAAACAAAATCCGGCCTTTGGGAAAAGGGCGAAGCGCCAAATGGATCAAGCTGTACAAAAAAGAAACGAAGAAGAATCTCATGGAACAACTCAATCTCGATTTGGGAGGACAATGACGATGGATCCCTCGATTCTCGATCTCATCCGCCGCGGAGTGGCGGAAGATATGCCCAACGGCGACATCACTTCCGAAGCGTTGTTCACCGACCAACGCTCGACGGCCGTCTTTTATGCCAAGGAGGCCGGGGTTCTGGCAGGCATCGAAGTGGCAAAATCGGTTTTTTCCGTCATCGACGATTCCGTTCTCTTCACCGCCTTCGTCCAAGACGGGGAAACTTTGAAAAAAGGGACCAAGATCGCTTCTGTTTCCGGGTTGACCAAGTCGATCCTCAAAGGCGAGAGGCTGGCCCTGAACTTCATGCAGCGGATGTCGGGCATCGCCACCCTGACCCGTCGCTTCGTCGATGCGGTCGAAGGGACGGGAACGAAGATCCTCGATACCAGAAAGACGACCCCGACCCTCCGCAGACTGGAGAAAATGGCGGTCAAGGCCGGCGGGGGCGCCAACCATCGGATGAGCCTTTCCGACATGGCGATGATCAAGGATAACCACATTCAGGCCGCCGGGTCGATTCGGCAAGCCGTGGAAACAGTCAAACGGAAACTCCCCTTCGGGATTCTCATCGAAGTGGAAGTGGAAACTCTGGATCAGTACAAGGAAGCCTTGCAAACCCCGGCGGATGTCATCATGCTGGACAATATGTCGCTTGAACTGATGGCCGCCTGCGTCAAAATTCCCCACCCCGGGAAGAAACTCGAGGCCAGTGGCAACATGACCCTGGAACGGGTTCCTTCGGTGGCACGCACCGGCGTCGATTATATTTCCGTCGGGGCTTTGACCCATTCCTTTTCTTCGTTGGACATTTCGTTGAAATTTTGATTTTTTGCCTGTTCAAAACGGACGCAATTTTGTATAATGAGTTGTCGGAAATCGGGTGAAGGAATGCTGAAGGCCAAGTACGGTTGGAAGGTGGCGGTTCCCGCCATCGTCCCCGATGCAATGATCTTTGATCACATCCTGAAAAATCGCGGAATCGACGATGTCGACCGCTTTTTCCGTATGGGCAAAGAATCCCTTCACGACCCCTTTGGCTTTGAAGACATGGACAAAGCGGTGCGTCGGATCATCCAGGCGATTTCTGCTCATGAGAAAATCGTCATCTACGGCGATTATGACTGCGACGGAATCACCGCCATCGCCGTCCTTTTTCGTGCCCTGCGATCCCTCGGAGCCGAAGTGGCCTTCGATCTTCCCGACCGTTTCAGCGACGGATACGGACTCAACATGCGAGCCGTGGAAGATTTGATCCATCAAGGCGTTCAACTCGTCATCACCGTCGACAACGGCATCACCTGCCGGGCGGAAATCGCCCGTCTGCGCGATGCGGGGATCGACACAATCGTGACCGATCATCATTCACTCGTCGGAGATAAACCCGAAGCGTATGCGATCCTGCACGCCCCCACCTCTGCCACTTATCCTTTCAAGGAGTTGGCCGGCGTCGGTGTCAGTTACAAACTGGCCTCCGCCGTCCTCGGGTCGACCTTGGACGCCTCGCTTGACCTCGTGGCCGTCGGAACGATCGCCGATCTCGTCTTGCTGGACGGAGAAAACCAGGCGATCGTCAATCTGGGTTTGGCGCGCTTGGCCAAAACCACCAATCCGGGATTGAAAAAGTTGATTCAATTTTCGCATCTGGAGGAAATCAATCTCACCGCCGTCGCTTTCAAAATTGCCCCAAAGATCAACAGTTCGGGACGGATGGGGAGAGCCAAAGACGCCGTAAGGCTGTTGATCTCCGATTCCGAAGAAGAAGTCAACCGCTTGATCCTTGACATCGAAGCCAACCATGCGGAACGCAAGGATCTGACCGATGAGGCGTACGCCGAATGCGAACGCTTGGTGGAAGACGGTCATAACGTCCTCGTCCTCGCGAGTCCACGACTTCATGAAGGCGTCATCGGCATCTGTGCGCAAAAAATCGCCGAAAAATACCAAAAATCGACCTGTGTGATTTGCACCGGGGAAGACCAGTTGGGCAAAGGATCGATGCGTTCGTTCGGAAATGACGACATCCTCGGTTTTCTCAAGGAGAGTGCGGATCTTCTGGTCCGTTACGGCGGTCACTCCCAAGCGGCCGGCTTGGCGATCGACATCGCCAATATCCCCCGTTTTCAGGAACGGCTCGATTGCTTGGCCGTTGCCCAACCGGTTCCCGATTTGCCCATCGACATGCAAGTCCGTTTGTCGGAAGTGTCGCTCGCAACGATTCGGAAACTGGACCATTATTCCTTTTTTACAGCGCGTTTCCTGTTTTCCGATCTGACCGTTGTGGGCAAGACCGTGATGACGGGGAAACATACCAAACTATCGGTGACCGACGGAGACAAAACCGTGGAAGCCATCGATTTCAATCATCTGGATTATTTCCGCCGGTTGGAAGTCGGCGACCGCATCGATGTGGTCGGCGGCCTGTCCATCAACAGCTGGCGGGGGAAAGAAACGATTCAGATCCTGATCAAGGATCTTGCCTGCCGACATTTCCAAGTTTTGGACTGGCGGAGAGATGCCGCCGGGGAACCACCGGGGTACGCTCCGGCTCCGGAAGAACTGATTTTGGACGAGACCATCCCTCCCGAAGCGTTCGACGTTCCGGAATTAGTGCAAAAAAAACGTCCGACGACCGTCGCGGTCCGACTCAACAAACATCGTCCTCTGTGGGATCGTTTTCTGAACAAAGACGGGATCGGATCCATCTTCCGCTTGATTCAAAAACGGCCGGAAACGACGATGGATACCCTCATGGCGGAAGCGAAAGCCCCGGAGTGGGCCATCGCCCCGATCGTTCAAGTGTTTGAGGATTTACATCTCGTCATTCGTTCCGAAGGGCATATCGCCCTTCAAGAACCGCAGGAGAAGCGCAATCTGGCCGATTCCCGCACCTACAACCGTTTGATGGAAGCACAACGACAATGGGCTTTTCTGACCGAAGAACCGTTGTCCCGCATTCGCACCTATCTCACCCATCTTTTGGAGGCCATCCACTCATGAAACTGACTGACTACATCAAAAACGTTCCCGATTTCCCGATTCCGGGCATTCAATTCAAAGACATCACGCCGCTGATCGGCGACGGCGAGGCTTTCCGCGAAGCCGTCGAACGGCTCGCCGCCTTTGGTCGGGAGCAAGGCGCAGAAATCGTCGTGGGCCCCGACGCCCGCGGTTTCATCATCGGTTCCGCCGTGGCATTCGCCCTCGGCGTCGGTTTCGTTCCGGTCCGTAAGCCCGGAAAATTGCCGCGTCCGACGATCCAATACGATTATGATCTCGAATACGGGAAAAACATTCTGTGCATGCATCAAGATGCCATCCGTCCGGGTCAACGCGTTTTGATCATCGACGATCTGCTCGCCACCGGGGGGACGATCGAAGCGACGATCAAGCTTGTGGAAACCGCCGGGGGTGCCGTGGCCGGTTTGGGATTTTTGATTGAACTCGAAGAACTGGCCGGCCGCAAGAAATTTGCCAAGTATCCCCTCCACGCCCTGATTCATTACTGACGACCGGATCCGGTTCGTCCTAACCTTCCTCTTTCGAAGGAGTCGGTTTTATGCTGCGCGACGAGACATACCAACCTCTGCGAGAATCCCTTTCTGCCTATCTGAGCCGTCCCGAACACTTGGATTTCATCCGAAAAGCGTTCGATTTTGCGTATGACAAACACGGCGGGCAACTGCGGAAATCCGGAGAACCCTACATCATCCATCCCGTCCAGGTCGCTTTGACCCTGGCGGATTTTCGCGTGGATCCGACGACGATCGCCGCCGGACTCCTGCACGACATTCTCGAAGATACCGACACCCGCTACGATGAGGTGAAATCCCTCTTCGGAGAAGAAGTCGCCGACATCGTCGAAGGGTTGACCAAATTGCATTTGTTGCAATACGAAGGATCCAAAGCTTCCGAACAGGTCCGCAACCATCAAAAAATGGTTTTGGCCATGGCCAAGGACATCCGGGTCATTTTTGTCAAATTGGCCGATCGTTTGAACAATATGCGGACGCTGTCCCATTTGGATCGCGAACGTCAGGTGCGGATTTCCCGCGAAACCCTCGACATTTTCGCCCCGATCGCCCATCGTCTCGGGATGTACCGTCTCAAGGCTGAATTGGAAGACATCGCCTTCAAATACCTTTTTTCGGAAGAATACCAGGAAATCGCCCGGCTGATCAAGGATAAAAAAGGGTCTCGCGAAGCCGACGTCAATATGATGCAGGCCGAACTGGAGGAATTGCTTACCGAAGAGAAACTGCCATTCACCATCAACGGTCGGATCAAGAACATCTATTCGGTCTACCGCAAGATGCAGCTGAAGGGCCTCGAGTTCGAAGAAATCAACGACTTGCTGGCGTTAAGAATCATCGTTGATACGATCTCCGACTGTTATCGGGCGATCGGCATCGTCCATTCGAAATTCGTTCCGGTTCCGGGGCGATTCAAAGATTACATCGCCATGCCCAAACCCAACATGTATCAATCCTTGCATACGACGGTCATTTATCATGGGAAGATTTTCGAAATCCAAATCCGGACCCGAGAAATGGACGAAATCGCGGAAAAAGGGGTCGCCGCCCACTGGGCATACAAAGAAACCCAGGGTTCCACCCGAAAGAACATCGAAGACATCGTCTCTTCGAAACTGCGGTGGTATTCCGAACTGATCCGCTACACCGAAGAGCCGAATACCGACGAAGAAATCCTCAGCATCTTCACCGATGACATTCTCAACGCCAACGTTTACGTCTTCACCCCCAAGGGGGACATCATCGACCTTTCCGCCGGAGCCACGCCCCTGGATTTCGCTTTCCGGATCCACACCAACCTCGGGGAGAAAACCGTCGGGGCCATCGTCAACGGCAAAATCGTCCCCTTGGAATATACCCTCAAGACCGGGGACGTCGTCGAAATCAAGACCAGCCAAAACGCCGTCGGCCCCAATGACAACTGGCTGAAAATCGCCAAAACGTCGAACGCGCGTTCCAAAATCAAGAATTTTCTCAATCGGCAACGCCGTGATTATCTCGTCGAAAAAGGAAAAGCCGAATTCGAAAAAGAACTTACGGCCCGTCATTTGAAAATGGATCTTTCCGACGAGCAATGCGAGAAGATCTTCCAGACCAAGGGCGTTCATTCGGTCGATGATCTGTATTTTGAAATCGGCAAAAACATCCTTTCTCCGATCACCGCCGTCAACAGTTTGACCGGCAAAGAAGAGATGACCGAAGAAGCGCTGATCGAGTCCATCAACAAAATCCCCGACCAAAAGCAGAAAGCCCGGCTTCGCACGCTGCATTCGGACATCAACGTCATTGTCGAAGGTCTCACGAATCCCTCGGTCAAACTGGCGAAATGCTGTACCCCGGTGCTCGGGGATGACATCGTCGGGTTTGTGACCAAAGGCACCGGCATCGCCGTGCACCGTCGCGAATGCAAAAACGTCCACGCCTTCGAAACCGAACGGTTGATCGAAGTTTACTGGGGGACCAGCGCCACCCGTCGGTACGAGACCAATCTGCGGATCACCGTCACCAACCGCGACAACATTCTCGCCGACATCATCAACGCCGCCACCAACAACAAAGGCAAGGTCAATCAAGTGTCCGCCCAGGTCACTCATGTCACCGACGCCCTGATCAAAATGCGTTTGGAAATCGGCAATCTTTTGGAACTCGATCAGATCATCAACACGATCCAACGCGTCAAAGGCGTCTTTTCGATCGAGCGGGTGTGCAAATGAGGGTCCTTGTCCAAAAAGCCCTCCGGGCCTCCGTTTCCGTGGCAGGAACCCTGTTGGGTTCGATCGAGGCCGGCTTGGTGCTGCTGGTCGGTTTCACCCCTTCCGACACCGAAGACGACGTCGCCTTTCTGGCCCGAAAAGTCGCCAACCTGCGGATCTTTCCCGATGAAGACGGGAAAATGAACCGTAATATTCTTCAAGCGGGCGGAGCGATTCTGTCGATTTCGCAATTTACCCTCTATGCCGACACCGCCGACGGCAACCGTCCTTCCTTTACCGCGGCCAGCCGCGGCGAAGCGGCCGAGCCGCTTTTCAACCGTTTCAACGAGCTTTTTGCGGAAATGTACGGGCTCCGGGTCGCCACGGGACGCTTCGGAGCGCACATGGAAGTCCGCTTCACCAATGACGGACCGGTGACGATCCTTCTGGAAAGTCGGAAGAAGCAATCCATCGACGGTAATTCTATTTGACTTCAAACCCAAAACCGTCTATAATTATCAATAGATATCATCAAATTGAACCTATGGAGGACTAACCTGTGGATAAGAAACAAATCGTATTCGACAAAATCAAAGGCATCATCGTTTCCGAACTCGGCGTTAAACCGGAAAAAGTCGTATTGGAAGCCTGCTTGGCCGATGATTTCGGCGCGGACTCCCTAGACGCTCTGGAACTTTTCAATCAAATCGAGAGCGAATTCCTCGTTTCGATCTCCGACGAAGCCGCCACCAAGATGCACGCGGTGGGCGATTTGGTCGATTACGTCATCGAACACGTCAACGCCAAATATTTCGATTAATCCGTTTCTTGACCCATCACCTCGAACCGAGGATGTCGTCCTTTTGAGGGACGACTTTTTTTCAAAGGAGCGATTGGCATGATCACCAAAATCAAAGGCACCCAAGACATTCTTCCCGCCGAGAGCCGGCGTTGGCAAGATCTGGAAGATGTCATCTTCCAAGTTTCCCGCTTGTACGGGTTTCGGGAAATCCGCACCCCGATCTTCGAGGCATCGGAATTGTTCCACCGTTCGGTGGGGGACACTTCGGACATCGTCAAAAAGGAAACCTATGACTTCGCCGACCGCGGGGACCGGATGGTCACCCTGCGTCCCGAAGGCACCGCTTCGGTGGTTCGCAGCGTCATCGAAAACAAACTGTACGCCGAGCCCTCCCTGCCGCTGAAGATGTATTACGTCGGTCCGATGTTCCGTTACGAACGTCCGCAAAAAGGCCGTCAACGCCAATTTCACCAATTCGGAGCGGAAGCGATGGGTTCCTATTCGCCGCAAGTCGACGCCGAAATGATCGCTTACGCCACCACCTTGTTGGCCGCCCTGCGGTTGCCCAAGGTCCGCGTCAAGATCAATTCGTTGGGCGATACCCCCAGCAAAGCCCTTTACCGCGATCAATTGATGGCGTACTTACAACCCCGGATCGACGGATTGTGCGAAGATTGCCGCGCACGTTTTCTGGACAACCCGCTGCGCGTGTTGGACTGTAAAGTCGACAAAGAGTCTCCGATTCTCGCCGAAGCGCCGAAACCCCTTGATTTTCTCACCCCGGAAGCGAAAGCGCACTTCGAAGCCGTCCTCGGACATCTCCGCGGGATGGGACTGGAAGTCCAAATCGACAAATCGCTGGTGCGCGGTCTCGATTATTACACCCACACCGTTTTTGAACTCGAAGCCGATCTTCCCACGCTCGGAGCTCAGGCTACGATCGGGGGAGGGGGTCGCTACAACGACCTCGTCGAAACCCTCGGAGGCCCTTCGTTTCCCGCGGTGGGTTTCGCCTTCGGGATGGAACGGCTGCTTTTGGCACTGGAAAGTCTCGGAGAAGCGGAAAAGCCCGAACCGATTCACGCTTTTTTGATCGCTTTGGGTGAGGGAGCGCGAACCAAAGCTTCGGAACTGCTGCTGAGGCTCCGCCATGGGGGACTGATTTGCGACACCGACTTCATGGATCGTCCGCTCAAGGGCCAATTCAAACAAGCCGAACGGCTTGGGGCACGGTTTTGCCTGATTCTGGGCGATGATGAGCTCGCCAAAGGGGTCATCAACGTCAAGGACACCGAGACCGGAGTCCAAGAGACCGTCGAATGGGCCCAATTGTATCCGTATTTGGTCCAGAAAATTCGCGAGCATGCCCATCACTGCGGGGGCGAATGCGCCGATTGCTCGGAAGATTGTTAAGTTTTAGTGGAGAGAGTGTTTTTTGCTCTCCCATATGATATAATAAAAAAACGATGGGAAGTGATAACGTGCGCAAGAAGCTGTTTTCGGACGAGAATTTGACCCGCATCATCAAGTTTTTGGTCATTGCCCTCCTCGCTTTGGCGATTTTGTTCATGGCCTTGCAATTCTCCGATTTGTGGAATTGGATCCTCGACGCCGTCAAAGCCGTCATCGTTCCCGTCGCCTTGGCTTACTTGATTTCTTTGATCATTTTCCCGCTCATCAAACTGCTCGAAAAGAAAGGCATCGGTCCCCGGGGACTGTCGTTGGCCATCGTTTTCATTTTGATGGTCGGGGTTGTTTTCGCCGCTTTCTATTTCTTGATTCCGATGGTCGTCAACGAAATCCGTGATTTCTTCACCACCGATTTGGTGACGATCACCGATTATATCCAAACCGATATGCGCACCGATTTCTTCCTCGGAGTCGACATCTACGACAAGATCGCCGAATACCTTGCCGAAACGGACTTTATCAATAACCTCCTCAACAATTTCCTGCCCACGCTGATCGCGTCCCTGACGAGCGTGGCCGGTCCGATCATCACCGTGGTATCGGTATTGCCGTTCCTTTTGATCTATTATTTGCTGGACTATGAAATGATCGGCGAGCGGCTCCGCGGCATCATTCCGCAGAAACATGAGAAAAACGCCGCCGAACTCGGGAGTCGGCTCAACCAGACCGTCGGGGCTTACCTGCGCGGACAACTGGTGCTGATGGCCGCCATCGGCTCGGTGGCGACGATCGTTTACAAACTGATCGGCCTTCAATACTTCTATGTTTTCGGCATCATCGTCGGAATCACCAACATCATTCCTTATTTCGGGGCGATCATCGCCGCGATTCCCCCGATTCTTTATGCTTTCATCGCTAATGCGATGGGCAACCCCGGACCGCAGTGGTTCACGGTGCTCGGGGTCAACATCGTTTTGCAGTTCATCGAAGGCAATATTTTCCAACCGATCATCATGGGAAGAGCGATGGAAATTCATCCGCTGGTCATTTTGATTTCGATTTTGTTCTTCGGGTCTTTGTTCGGGACGCTCGGCGTCGTCTTTGCCAGCCCCATCGCCGCTTCCATTCGCGTTTTCTTCCAATTCTTTAAAGAACTTCGCCTTCAAAAAGAGGGCGGGGAGGTCGCCAAGGGGGCCAAAGAATCGGGATGATGGCGCTCAGAAGGAAAACCAAAATCTATTCCCGCTACGAAATCGCCGTCATCAATTTCTACACCACCTGCATCTGGTTATTGCCGATCGTCTTGCTGGTCACCTATGCGTTTGAACTCGATCGCAAGCTGAACATCGACGCTTTCATCCTGTGGCTGGCAGGCGGGGTCCTGATCGTGACCGTCTTCGGCACTTTGGGATTGTTGTGGCGACGCGATCATCTGAAACGTCGGGTCAAGCCCGTCTATCGGACGGAATACCTGTACCTCATCTTCGTGACGGCCTTCGGAGTCTTGGGGTTTTGCGTCCTCTACGACTATGCGGGCGGTGATCGGGCTTATATCGCCAACATCCTTGTGGTGTTGAGCGCCGTCCTGATCTATGTGCTCCTGCGGTTGGGACGTAAGTTTTACAACACCGATTACATGAAAAAGAAATGAGGCTGCCGATCGCAGCCTTCTTTGTTGGGAGGGGGGATCGCATGCGATTCCAACGGTTTGAAGCCCTCGTGGGCGCTTCGGCGGCCCGACGGATCGCCGGGGCTTCGGTTTTGGTCGCCGGGATCGGCGGGGTGGGTTCCTTTGTCTGCGAAGCCCTTGCCCGCAGCGGAATCGGCACGCTGGTCCTCGTCGACCCCGACGTGGTCGATTGGAGCAATCTCAACCGCCAACTTTGGGCCCTGACCTCCACGGTGGGACAACCCAAGATCGAAGTCGCCGCCCGGCGCCTTTCCGACATCAATCCCGCCATGGTCCTTCACCCCCTTGGTCTGCGGATCACCGCGGCCAACGTCGGTGAGGCGTTCCGTTTTCCGCTCGATTTCGTCATTGACGCCGTTGACGACCTCGAAGCCAAAGTCGCTTTGATCCGGGAAGCCAAGACCCGGGGAATCCCCGTCGCTTCGGCGATGGGATTCGCCAAAAAGCGGCATCCCGAACGCGTCCGGATCGGCACGTTGGCCGACACGTCCGTCTGTCCGTTGGCGAAAGTTCTTCGTCAGCGTCTGCGAAAAGAAGCGATGGATCTCGATTTGCCCGTGGTTTGGTCGGACGAAATGCCCCAATCCGCGGAAACCCCGACGCAGGGACTGCCGTCCTCGGCCACCGTCCCCGCCGTCGCCGGACTGATGTTGGCCTCCATCGTCCTGAACCGTTTGAGCGAGGCCGCCCAGGAGGAACAACCATGAAAACCGTGATTCTCGCCGGAGGCTGTTTTTGGGGCATGGAAGCCTATTATTCCCGCCTCAAAGGCGTCGTTTCCACCACCGTCGGGTATACCGACGGCCCCACCGAAAACCCGACCTATCGGGATGTCTGCCAAAGTGTCGGTCATGTCGAAGCCATCCTCATATCCTATGAAGAAACCGTGCTCTCTTTAGACAAAATCCTCGATCACTTTGTCCGCGTCGTCGATTTGACCCAAGTCAACCGTCAAATGCACGATGTCGGGATCCAATACCGCAACGCCGTCTTTTTTACCGACCCGGCTGACGAAGCCCCGATCCGGACTTATTTGGAAAATTATCGGAAAAAAATCGGAAAACCGATCGCCACCTATGTCAAAGCCGCGACTCCGTTTTATCCCGCAGAAGAATATCATCAGAAGTATCTCGATAAAAATCCCGGCGGATATTGCCACATCAATCTCGGGCTCTTGAAACCCGAAGAACGCCGGTAGGAGGGTTTTTATGCCAATTCCGCTTGTCATTCGTCCCGATATTGCCCTCGCTTTGCGCGAAGGCCATCCGGTCGTCGCCCTCGAATCGACGATCATTTCCCATGGAATGCCGTGGCCGCAAAACGCCGAAACCGCTTTGCGCTGCGAACAGGCCGTCCGCGAAGGGGGCGCCCTTCCCGCCACGATTGCCCTGCTCGACGGAACGCTTGTCGTCGGCCTTACCCAAGCGCAAATCGAAACGATTGCCCGTCTCGGCGAAGCCGTGGTCAAGACTTCGCGACGTGATTTCGGCTATGTCCTCAGTCGGAAGTTGGCGGGAGCGACCACCGTCGCCGGAACCATGATCGCCTGCCGTTTGGCGGGAATCCGCTTTTTCGCCACCGGTGGCATCGGCGGGGTCCATCGCGGCGCCGAAGTGACGATGGATGTCTCGGCCGACCTTGAGGAATTGGGAAAAACCCCCGTTTGCGTCGTCTGCGCCGGCGTCAAATCCATCCTCGACCAAGCGAAAACCTTGGAATATCTGGAAACCCGCGGGGTTCCCGTCGTCGGGTATCAAACCGAATTCTTGCCCTCCTTTTTCGCTCGAACCTCCCCTTATCGGGTTCCTTTCCGGTTGGAAAATCCGGAATCCGTCGCCGCCTTGGCCCGCGAACATTGGAATTTGGGTCTGGACACGGGCATCATCGTTGCCAATCCGGTTCCCGAGGCCGATGCCTTCGATGCCGAATTGATCGAAAAGGCGATTCGCGAAGCGCTGACCGATATGGAAAGTGAAGGCGTCAAAGGCAAAGATGCCACTCCGTATCTGCTCAAACGCATCAATGAAATCACCGCGGGCGGATCGCTGAAAGCGAACATCGCCCTGGTTTTGAACAATTGCCGGCTGGCGGCCGGAATCGCCAAAGCGTATGCCGAAGGCGAGGGCATCCGATGAAACGTCAAGGATATCTGTCGTGGGACGAATATTTTATGGGCGTGGCCTATCTTTCCAGCCTGCGCTCTAAAGATGACTCTTCCCAAGTGGGTGCTTGCATCGTCAATCAGAAGAACCGCATCGTCGGCATCGGCTACAACGGCCTCCCCATCGGTTGTTCCGACGACGAATTTCCTTGGGACCGCGAGGGCGACTATCTCCAAACGAAATATCCCTATGTCGTCCATGCCGAGCCCAACGCGATCCTCAACGCCACCGTGCCCCTGGAAGGTTCGCGGATCTACGTGACATTGTTTCCGTGCAACGAATGCGCCAAACTGATCATCCAGTCCGGCATCCGCGAAGTGATCTACCTTTCGGATAAATATGCGGGATCGGAAAGCGATCAGGCGGCCAAACGGTTGTTTACGGCCGCCGGGGTTTCTTCCCGAAAGTTGGAGAGGTATTCCCTTCGGGTGATCCGCGATGAATGAACTGCTCGAAAAACATTGGCCGGCGATCCGAGCGCTGATCCTGCCCTATCTTTTCATCTTCTTTTTGCTCGTTTATCCGATTGATTATTATGTCACCGCGCCCGGGGGATTGTCC
Source organism: Bacillota bacterium (assembly GCA_022710895.1). Taxonomy (GTDB): domain Bacteria; phylum Bacillota_I; class Bacilli_A; order Izemoplasmatales; family Hujiaoplasmataceae; genus JAKLGB01. The sequence continues at coordinate 26,878 of JAKLGB010000003.1, read as the reverse complement.
GATGTCGGAAAATCGATTTCGATCGATTTCGACGCCGGCAAACCGATTGCGGGCTCGTTCTCTTCGACGTACGTGATTTATGTCCGAAAACCGACGTTTTTCGAATTTTTCGCGGCGTATTTTTCACCCTATAACGATAGCGGGCAGTTAACCCCCGCCCAATTGGCGGAGGACCCGGTCCAAAACGAACAAATCGCCTATTTGGACCATGTCACCTCGTTGGACGCTTCGATCATCGTCGCCTACGAGGCGATGGCGGCCCTCAATCCCGCCATCCGCATCGTCTATGAAGACAAAGTCCTCGTTTACGGGAAAGCCTCGTATTTGTCCCACTACGCCGACATCGGTCTGGGAGACGAGTTCGTCTCCGTTCTCGGCGACGGCGGGGAATTGGTGATTGACTATACCCAAATCGGCACTTTCACGACCGTGGGAAATCTCTATCCCTTTACCTTCCGTACGGCAGCGGGAACCGAGTATACTCTCGAGGTTTTGAAACAACCCCAAACGGGAAAATTCGGATTGACGTTCGCTCCATTCCGCCTCGTGAACGAGGAGGAGACCTATCCGAAATTCACCCAGCACAGTGTCGACATCGGCGGCCCGTCGGGCGGATTGATGCAAGCCCTGTATATTTACAACGTTCTTTCCCCCGTCGACATCACTCGCGGGCTGAAGATTGCCGGGACCGGGACGATTGGCTATGACGGCACCGCCGGAGACATCGGCGGCGTCAAGCAGAAAATCGCCGCGGCTTATGTGTACGGCGCCGATCTGTTTTTCGTCGATCATCACAGTGACACCAATGTCTACGACGACTATGTCGAAGCGTTGGCGGCCTGTGAGGAACTGGGCATCCAGGACACTTCGTGGATCATTCCCGTCCAGACGTTCCAAGACTGTCTGGATTATCTCGAAGGGCTCGGTGATTGAGATGAAGCGATGGCTCGGAGAATGGAAATCGCTCAAGAGCGAATATTCCCTCATGATGGTGCTGGACGCCCTCTTCGGGGCGTGGCTTCTGGCCACTTTGGCTTTCGCTCCCGTCTTTCTTGCGTTAGCGGAATTGATCGTCGTTTTCATGCAATGGAAAGTCTGGCTGTTCTTGATCATTACGCTCGCGGCGATGGGATATTTCTATTTGGTTGCCCATTGGTGGTTTCAGTCGTTGGGACTCAAACGCCCCGATCACGGGTGCGATCTGGTTTTCTTGCGGAAGGTCCATGGGGCCTTCGGCGCCGCCCTCGGTTTGGCGGGCGGGCTGTTATGGACATGGGTCCTGATGCCGATCATTTGGATTTGAGCGGAGGAGATTGCGATGTTGTGGCTATTGGCATTATCGGTGGGCTTGGTGGTGATCGACCAAGTGACCAAAGCGTTGGTGATGGTGAACCTGCCGGTGGAGACCGACACGTTGCCGATCATCCGGGATTTTTTCCATTTCACCCACGTGCGCAATTCGGGCGCCGTGTTCGGCATCGGCGGCGATCACGGATGGCTCTTGTTTTTCTTCATTTTCGCGGCTTTGGCCGCGACGGTGCTCTTTGCGGTGATGTTCGCCAAGAATAATTTTGGCGACAAACGGACCCGGTGGTACGCCCTGTCGTTGTCACTGTTGATGGCCGGAACCGCCGGGAACCTGATCGACCGAATTTTCCAATTCGACCATCAAGTGGTCGATTTCATCGATTTTCGCGGGATTTGGCCCTACGTTTTCAATGTCGCGGACATGTGTCTGTGCATCGGCATCGGTTTGTTTTTGTTCGACCAGCTGTTTTTGGAACCGAAGAGGGTGAAAAAAACCGATGGCGGACAATGAACGGGAAGAAACCCTCGAGTACCTCGTCTCCCCGACCGACGACTGCATCCGGTTGGATAAGTTTGTGGCCCGTCTGTATCCGCAGTTCTCGCGGACGTTGGTTCAAAAGACGATTTCCGAAGGTTTGTTGGAAGTCAACGGAGTCGTCCGGAAAAGCAATTACATCGTCGTCCCCGGAGACCTGATCGTCGTATTGGACGTTCCAATCGCAGAGATGGACCTGCAACCGGAAGCCATTCCGCTTCACATCGTGTTCGAAGACGACGATGTTCTCGTCGTCGACAAACCCGCGGGGATGGTCGTCCATCCCGCCCCGGGAGCTTACGAGCACACGTTGGTCAATGCTCTGTTATATCATGTCCGCGCGTTATCTTCGGTCAACGGCCCGATTCGTCCCGGCATCGTTCACCGCATCGATAAAGACACCAGCGGACTCTTGATGGTGGCGAAGAACGATGCCGCCCATGCGGCTTTGGCGGCCGAATTGGCGCTCAAGAAGACGGAACGCGAGTATCTGTGCCTGGTGGACGGCGTGATCGCCATCGACCGGGGAACGATCGACAAGCCGATCGGACGGGATCCCCGCGACCGCAAACGGATGGCGGTGGTTCCCGGGGGGAAACCCGCCGTGACCCATTTTCAGGTATTGGAACGGTTTCGCGCCCACACGTTGCTTCGGTGCGTGCTCGAAACGGGAAGAACGCATCAAATCCGGGTTCATCTCGCCTCGATCGGATTTCCGGTGACCAACGATCCCGTCTACAACCGCCGGCCTTCGGAAGACCCCTATGGGCAATTTCTCCATGCGGCCACGTTGGGATTCACTCATCCTCGCACCGGGCAGGCGTTGCGATTTTCCGCTCCGTTGCCCGAGCGATTCACCCGCTTTCTCGAAAATCTTCGTCTGGAGTAAAAAAGCTTTCGTTTCGATGCGAAAGCTTTTTTTCATGGGTTGACAATCCCATTTTTGGATGATACAATGAAAATGACCATGTGGTCACTATAGCAATGGAGGGGTCGGCAGTGGAACCTAAAATCAGTACTCGATCAAAAATCTTGGCTTCGGCCCGGACCGAGTTCGCCGCCCACGGGTATGCCACGGCTTCGACCAACGTCATCTGTGCGCAGGCGGGGGTGTCCAAAGGGTCGATCTTCAAATATTTTCCCGCCAAAGCCGATTTGTTCTGGGCGGTGTTCCTCGAGGAAATGGAGCGGATGCTCGCGGCTTTTCAAGATTTGGATTTAGCTTCGGAGACCGATCCGATGCGACGAATTTCTGCGGCGATCCTATGGAAAATCGACTATGCCCGCGCCCACCCCGAAGGCACTCAAGTCATGACCGATTTGCTTACGAATCCCCCCCAGGCCTTGGTCTCGCGTCTGAAGGGAAAAATCGATGTTTTGCAACAACTGTCCATCGAACGGTTCTTCGCCGACCTGCCGATGGATCGCATCCGTCCGGAACTATCCCGGGAGGACGTGATCCGAAACCTCCGGATCGCCCTCGCCGGTCTGCAAGCGATGTATGTCACGGATCATCCCGGGTTTGTGTTTTCCGATCAAACCCGGATCGAATGCTTCGAATATATGAAGTGCGTTTTTCGCGGAATGGAGAAACAGGATGAACAACGTATTTGAGATCAGGAATTTGGTTTTTTCGTATCCCGGGAAACCGGAACCGACCTTGAAGGGACTGACCTTCTCCATCCCCAAAGGGACGGTGTTCGGCCTTCTCGGACCCTCCGGCGCCGGAAAGTCGACGACTCAGAAAATTTTGACGAAATTGCTGGAAGGCTATTCGGGGGAAATCTTGTACAACGGCAAAGACCTGCGCTCTTTCGGAAAGCCGTTTTACGAAGACATCGGCGTCGGTTTCGAAATGCCCGTTCACTTCAACAAGTTGACGGCTTTGGAGAATCTGGCCTATTTTGCCGGTCTCTATCGGAAAACCATCGATTATGAAGCCCTCCTGCGGACTTTGGGTCTGTATGAAGCCCGCAACCAAGCGGT
>JAKLGB010000003.1:0-22949 GCA_022710895.1 Bacillota bacterium | reverse complement strand
AACGCCAAAATCGTCAAGGATTTGATATTGAATTTTCAGAACCAGGGAAAAACCGTGGTCATCACCACGCACTTGATGGGGGACGTTGAACAACTGTGCGACGAAGTCGTCTTCATCACCAATGGAAAGCTTTCGGAAATCAAGAGTCCCCGCGACTGGAAATTGCAGTATGGAAAGAAAGAAGTGGCCGTCGAGTATCTCGACGACGGCGGTTTGCGGCGCGAAGTGTTCCCGATGGAAAGATTGGCGGATCAACCGGGCTTTCTTCAAGCTTTATCGCATCCCGTGGAAACGATACACAGCGGGGAAACCTCCCTGGAGGACATCTTCATCCGCGTGACGGGAGAGAGTCAAAATGCGTAGATTCCTGCATTTGTATGTCGGCGAACTCCGACGGCTGATCAAGTACAAAATCGTATTTTTCAGCCTGTTGGTTTCGTTGATATGGGTCGCGATCGTCGTCCTTTCGGACAAGACGACGGCCGTCGCCTTGGTCCCCACCTTGATCGGGATGGATGCGGGGATGATGTCCATCATTCTCTTGGGAGCCTCATTTTACTTTGAAAAACAGGAAGGGACGATTCATTCGTTGCTCGTCTCCCCCGTTCCGGTGGCTCAAGTTCTCTTGGCCAAAGTCTTGTCGGCGATCTCGGCCGGGCTGGTTTCGATGCTGATGGTCGCGGGATTGGCGTGGATCGTCCACGGCGCGGCGGTTTCGTTCGGCTGGATGGCGCTCGTGGTGATCGTGATGGTGGCCAGTCATACCGCCATCGGCTATGTCTTTATTCTGATTTCGAAAGATTTCATGTCGATGCTGGTGCGGATCATGGGGGTTTTGCTGCTGTTTTACGTTCCCGCTATTTTGGTTCCGCTGGGAATCATCACCGAGGAATGGCTGTGGGTGGCGCTTTTATCACCGACCTACGCGGGGTCCTTCCTGTTGGAAAGTTTATACAAAACCGTTTCATCGGGTCTTTTGGCCTTCGCCGCCCTCTATTTGACGGCGATCGCCGGAGTGATTTATCCCCTGGCGGTATATCCGCGGTTCCTCCGGATCGCGGTGGAGGGATGAAATGAAAAAATACTTCAGCCTGTTCCGATACGAGATGAAAACGATCTTGAAGGAACCGATGAATCTGTTCATGGTTTTCTATCCGTTCCTGATGTTGTTCCTTACCGGCTTTTTGCTGCCGGCGATCCTTGAACGAACCGCGGACCCCGACGCTCCGGCCACGCGGATCACCTTGCTCATCAGTTTCGTCATCACCTTGGCGATCGGGGGTTATGCCAGCGGCGTCCTCCTCGGGTTTTCTCTGTTGGAAAACAAAGACGAAAAAACCTTATTGAACATTGCCGTTTCTCCCGTCCGGGTCTCGGGCTACACCTTGTTCAAGATTCTGTATTGTTACGTCATCGGAATCATTTCAAACCTCGTTCTCCTCGGGGGAATGATCTTGATTGCCAAAGACAGTTATGTCATCGGAACGCCCTTGGGACCGATCGGCCTCTTGGATCCGTTCGGTTGGGGCGAAGTGTTGGTTTTCAGCGTCGTTTCCGGGATGTTCGGACCGACGATCGGTTTGATCCTGCCGATGATCGCCAAAAATAAGATCGAGGGATTTGCCCTGATGAAATCGGGAGGAATCATTGTGATGATTCCCGCCCTGGCTTTGCTTCCCGCGTTTCAAGACGGAAAACAGTACCTGTTGGGCATCGTTCCCATCTTCTGGCCCGTCAAAGCGCTGTTGAACCTATCCCTCGGATCCGTGAACCCTGCCGATTTGAACTATTGGGGGTATATGGCGATCGCCGCCGGATATCAGGTGCTCATCGCCTTTGTTTGTTTCCGAATCTTCATCAAGAAAATCGAATTACGATAGGAGGAATGAAACATGCCGTGGTATGGGTGGGTTTTGATCGGCGTCGGCGTCGTCGCGCTCGGCGTCCTCAAATGGTGGTTTGGCAAACAATGGATGGCCAAACGCCGCGAACAGGCCGCCAACAAAGAAAAAATCGAAAAAGAAGAGGAATGAGAAAAAACCGTCGCTTTCAAGAAGCGGCGGTTTTTTTGATATCGGCGGGTCAGCGGTAGCGTTTCCCCACGGCGTCCCAATCGATGATGCGGAAGAAGGCATTGATATACTCGGGACGACGGTTTTGGTATTTCAGATAATAAGCGTGTTCCCAAACATCCAAACCCAACAACGGGGTTCCCATCGACAAGACCGAATCTTGATTGGGCGTCGAGAGGATCTCCAATTTTCCGGATTGATTTTGGATCAGCCAAGCCCAGCCGGAACCGAATCGGGTTTTCGCGGCGTTGGCGAAGGCCTCGGTAAAAGCGGTGAAGGAACCGAACGTCTGGTCGATGGCGGTCGCCAAAGCACCCGTGGGCTTGCCTTCGGGATTGTTTTTCAAGGTGTTCCAAAAGAACGTGTGATTGAAGTGACCTCCGCCGTTATTACGGACGGCGGTTTGAATGTCGAGGGGCAGCCGGTCGAGGTTTTTCAAAAGATCCTCGATGGAATAGGTATAGAATTCCGGGTGTTTGTCAAGGGCGGCGTTGAGGTTGTCGACATAAGCTTGATGATGTTTCGAGTGGTGGATCGTCATCGTCATCGTATCGATGAAGGGCTCCAAGGCGTCATAGGCATAAGGCAGTTTCGGCAGTTCGTGTTTCATATGTGATTCTCCTTTCGGGATGGTGGTTTTTATAGTTCCAATGTACCATGAAAAAAGAGCAGAAGCAAATCATCTGCTCATAAAAGTTATCGATGTCTAACTTTAACGCTTTTTTCTTACTCCGGACGATGAAGATAGGTTTTCAAATCGATGAACCCTTCGACGACGGGGACGTCTTCTTCCATCAAGCGCCGGGTTTGTTCCCAACCACCGGTCCCGCCGAGGCTGATTCCGCCATGGGCGTTGACGACGCGATGCCAGGGAAGATCATAGGCGGAACTGGAGGAATTCAAGACCCGGACCACTTGGCGGGCGCCCCAGGGGTTTCCCGCCAAAACGGCGATCTGACCATAGGTCATCACCTTCCCGGCCGGGATGCTTTGAACGATGCGGATCACTTCTTTGGTGAAATCGGTCATTGGCGTTTTCCTCGGTTCCGCCGTCAACGGGGAACGTTTTTCATTAACGTTTGGATTTTCTCCACGTTTTTGAAATTCATTTTGGCGAATGCGGACAACCGGTCGAAGCCTTTTTCCAGTACGATCCGCTTGCCGATCAGATCGACCACCGGACCGGCGCCCAACGGCAACCGTAGCCCGACTTCGGCATTTAAACGGTCCATTTCCCGCAAAAATCCGCAACGGGCGAGGATCGAAGCGGCGGCCACCGACAAATGGGCGGACTCTCCTTGGGTGCGGAAGGTGATTTCGCGATAGGCCTCGACGTCTTTTAAATATTCGAAATACCGGTCCTTCGGACAAAACTCGTCGACGATGACGGCTTCGAAACCCGATGGGACTTTGGCGATACATTTTTTGATGGCATGATTATGCAAATACGCCTTCATCTTGTTCAAGTTGTATCCTTGGCGGACGAGGTCGTTGTATTTGGGGTTATCGACGACGAGCAACACATGGGGGAGAAGTTCGGATAATCGGGGATCGAGCGCAAGCATCGCCTCATCGGTCATCTGTTTGGAATCGCGGACGTTCCATTCTTCCAATTGGGGAATCCACGTTTTCCGGACAAAAGCCGCGCAAACCACGACGGGACCGAAGAAATCCCCCGTGCCGACTTCATCTGACCCAATGGCGGAAAGCCCGTACAAGGCTGAACGGGGGGAGGATGCCGACGGAACACTTTGGACACCTTCGGCGGGATCGGGAGCCGGTTCAAATTCCAACAGGTCCGCCCACATCAAATATTCCTCTCGGGCTTGGGTCCCTTGAACGGTCACTTTGAGCGAACGAAAAATCGTGACGGTCACTTCGGGGGATCGAAACGTCACGATGGCGTTGGGGTTCTCGGTGTCGGAGACATATTCTTGATAATACTCCATCAGCAGCGACAACTGCGAGGGTTGAATCGGAAAAACATAGTTCATGGCGTCAACTCCAAGGTTTATTTTACCACAACTTATGATAGAATAGAAGATGTAAGCGCAGGTGAAACCGATGTTCGCAGATTCGCAAATCCTTGAATTTCCTAAAATTCTGGCGCTGTTGCGTCCTTATGCCGAGACCGATCTTGGGAAAAAGACCGTGTTGTCCCTCACCCCCTCCGCCGACCCTCTGGAAGTGAATCATCTGCTGGAAGAGGTCCTTGAAGCCAAGGGGATGATCGAACGGTATGATTCCGCTCCGATGACCGGTGTTTTGGATCTGTCCGAAGCCTTCCAGCGCGCCCGAGTGGGATCGACTTTATCGATCGAAGAACTGCAACGGGTCGTCAGTCTGGTCGTTGCCGTGAGCGAAAATCAGCGATTCATCCGCAAAATTCGGCAATTGGAAATCCCGTGTTCGGTTTTAGCGGGGTACTTTGACGATCTGGTTCCGCTGCCGCACCTGAAAACCGAAATCGACCGTTGCATCGATCCCAAAGGGACGGTGTACGACGATGCCTCTGAAGAATTATCCCAAATCCGCGGAAAAATCCGCATCAATCAAAAACGGATCACCGATCGGATGGAAAGCCTCCTCCGATCCGAAGCCGCGAAACTGACCGATACGATCATCACGCTCCGAAACAATCGTTTGGTCCTTCCGGTCAAAGCTGAATACAAAAACGCCTTCAAAGGCATCATCCACGACCAGTCGGCCAGCCGCGAGACGGTCTTCATCGAACCGCAGAGCTGCGTCGAATGGAACAGCGAATTACAGAACCTGACCTTTTCGGAAGAAGCGGCGATCGAACGCATTTTGGCCAAACTCACCGCCATCGTTCAAGAAAATCATACGCTGCTTTCCGCCGATTTCGCGATTTTGACCGGACTCGACGTCATTTTCGCCAAAGCGAAATATGCGATCGCCACCCATTCCGTCAAACCCGAAATCACCGAAGACGAGATTCTCCTCGTCAACGCCCGCCATCCGTTGATTCCCGCCGAAACGGTCGTGGCCAACACGATCCGTTTCCGCGATTATCGAACGATCATCATCACCGGTCCCAACACCGGCGGAAAGACCGTCGCCTTGAAAACCTTGGGGCTGCTTTCTCTGATGGTTCAGTCCGGCTTGCTGATCCCCGTGGACGAATGGTCGAAGACCATTGTCTTTTCCCATGTGTTCGCCGACATCGGCGATGAGCAGTCGATCGAGCAGTCGCTTTCGACTTTTTCCTCTCACATATCCAAAATCGTCACGATCTTTGATCGTCTCGAGGACCGATCGCTGGTCTTGTTGGACGAACTGGGCGTCGGAACCGATCCCAAAGAGGGCGCTTCCCTAGCCATCGCCATTCTTGAAGCCCTTCGTCACCGCGATGTCTTCGCCATGGTCACGACCCATTATCCCGAATTGAAGGTCTACGCCTTTGACAAAGACGACGTCGTCAATGCTTCGGTGGAATTTGACATCGATACCTTGCGGCCGACCTATCATCTCCAAATCGGAACACCCGGAACTTCCAACGCGTTGGAAATCGCCACGCGGCTCGGACTGTCGCCGGAAATTGTCGCCCACGCCAAAACGGTTTCCCTGTCGTTTGATGACGCTACCGCGGATATTATCCGCAAACTCGAACGTCAAAGTCTTGAACTCCAACGCGAAATCGAGGAACACCGTCAAGCCAAAATTCGACTTCAAGAGCAGAATGAGGCGATGGAAGCAACCTTGGCAGACACTCGTTTGGCGCAAAATAAGGCCTTTGCGGAAATGGAAAAGGCCAAAGTCGCGCTTTTGGAGTCTGCCCGAGAGGAAGCCCAAGCACTGATCCGGGAATTGGACGAATTGAAAAAAAGTGCGAGTTTCAAGGAACACGAACTCGCCCGACTGAAATTTGACGTCAAGAACCTCGGATCCCAAACCCTTGATTTACAAAAGGTCAACTCCCGCAAGGTCCGTGCGGGGGACATCGTCACCGTTCTCCCCTATCAAAAGACCGGGACGGTGGTAAAAACCCTTCCCGACGGAAAATTCGAAGTCCAAATGGGAATCCTGACCGCCAAATTCGATGAATCTCAGCTCGATTTCGTCAAAACCGATGTTCCCGAACCGCTCAAGGGACAAGTGAAGTTCACTCGAACCACCGAAGCCAAGATGGATCTGGATCTGCGCGGGTGCCGGTTTGAAGAAGCGATGGGAATGCTGGATAAATTTGTCGACGATTGCTTGATGAACAACCTCGAGTTCGCTTGTGTGATTCACGGGTACGGCACCGGAGCCCTCCGCAAAGGGGTCCAAGATTATATCAAAAAAAACAAAGCGATCAAAAGTTCTCGTCCCGGCGGCATGAATGAAGGCGGTTCCGGCGTGACCATTCTCTATTTTAAGTAAGCGAGGGATATCGGTGATCTACCTCTATTCGGCCGAGAAGGCCGACCGGCTGGACCCTTGGTTTTCCCAGGGGATTGTGATACTATGGTTCACCGCTTCGTGGTGCGGAACCTGCCGAGCGGTCAAACGCGCCCTGTCCGGGTCGAACCGGGAAACCGTTCCGATCATCGAAATCGACGTCGAAGGGTGGAAACCTCTCGCCGAACGGTTCCACGTCCGCGGGGTTCCGATGCTGTTGTTGTTGAAAGATGGCGAAGTGTTGGACCGCAAAGGCGGTTCGCTCGATCATGCGGAGTTCACGGCATGGTATGACAGTCACCCGGTTTTGAAACCCATCGGAGGTCCCCGCGATTGAACCTTCGGGAAAAGGAGAAGAGACCATGGACGGAATCCTGATTGTCGATAAACCCGCGGGAATGACCAGCCACGACGTGGTTTTCCGCGTTCGCAAACTGCTTCAGGAACCGCGGATCGGCCATACGGGCACCCTCGATCCGATGGCGACCGGCGTTTTGGTTCTGTGTGTCGGTCGGGCGACCAAACTCGTTCCTTATCTCACGGATCATGACAAAAGATACGAGGCCGAAGTGTGTTTGGGAATCGAAACCGATACCTTGGATGTCGATGGAACCGTCCTCCGGCAAATCCCCTGTCCCGAGATTCCGGAATCCCGGATCGATGCCGTTTTGGAACGTTTTCTCGGAAACCAGATGCAAATTCCCCCGAATTATTCCGCCATCAAGGTCGATGGCCGAAAACTGTACGAATATGCCAGGAAAAATCAAGTCCTTCCCGAAATTGCTCCGCGGCCGGTCGTTGTCCATTCCCTAAGGCGAAGCGGCCCTTTCCGTCGCAATGGCGGATTCGGAATGTTTGCCTTTTCTCTCCATTGCGGCAAAGGTTTTTATGTTCGCTCGCTCGTTCGCGATCTGGGATCCGCGCTTGACCTTCCAGCGACGTTGTCGTCTTTGCGCCGGACCGCGGTCGGATCGTTCACCATCGATGAAGCCGTTCCGTTGGCGGATCTCGGACCCGACGCTCCCCTTCGGGATCCCTTCCTTGCCTTGGGGATGCCCCGATGGACCGTTCCGGATGAAGCCCGAAAACAGGTTATAAATGGAGCCTTTCTTCCGAAAGAATGGTTTTCCGCGTTGGAACCGACGATTCTTTGCGATTCCTCGGGAAATCCGATGGCGATCTACGATTACGATGAAAGGATCGGCAAAATGCGTTTGTCGGTGATGTGGTAGATGGAAATCATCCGTTTGCAGTATGACAGTCGAATCGAAGAAGAAGGAACGGTGTTGTGCATCGGTTTTTTCGATGGTTTGCATTTGGCTCACCGCCGTTTGGCGGAAGAAGCGATGGCCATTGCAAGAGCCAAAGGCCTTGCGGCCGGATTCATGACGTTCACCACCCATGTTCTTTCTTTTATCAAAAATGAACCATTCTATTTTCTGACCCCGATCGAGGCGAAAATCGCCTATGCCGAAGCAGCGGGTTTCGCTTATTTTTATCTGTTGGAAGTCGATTGGGGATTGGTCGGACAAGATCCGGAAGTTTTCATCTCCCGTTTTCTCTCGAAAGTCGACACCGTCGTCGTCGGTTTTGATTTTTCTTTCGGTGTCCGGGGTCTCGGGACTCCGGACCTTCTCCGAAAACAAAAAGAATTCTCCACCGTCATCCTTCCCGAAATGCGCTACCGGGAATGGAAGATCGGTTCAACGGGGATCCGAAGATTCCTTAAAGAAGGGGATCTCGTCACCGCCAATCAACTTCTGGGAACCCCCTACGCCATTCGTGGGCGGGTGGTTGCCGGCAAAGGGCGGGGAAAGATCCTCGGGTATCCCACGATCAATCTCGATTATGACGGATATCTTTTGCCAAAATCGGGCGTATACGCAACCCGGATCGACATCGACGGAATCCAATACGGAGCGATGACCAATGTGGGAAACAATCCCACCTTCTCCGAACAAACCGTCACTTTGGAAGCCCACGTGTTCGGATACGACGGGATTGCCTACGACAAAACCGTAACGGTCACATTTTTGGCTTTTGTTCGGGATGAAATCCGATTTCCCGACAAGGAGCAGCTGATTACCCAAATGGCCGCCGATCGGATCGCAGTTTTGAAACAGTTGGAAAAGGAGAAAATCGAATGAAAAAACTCGGAAAAGTCTTTTGGATCACTGCCGGTTTAGGAGCATTGTTTTTCGTCGTTTTATTACTGTTGTCCAGCGTGCTTTCGCTGGGAGAACGACTGCGGACGGTGGCACCGTTTTTGGAATATGCGTTCTATGCGCTTTCTGCGGCCTTGTTTTTGCTGTTGGTCGTTCGCCCGATCATGATCGTCGTCCTGTCTCCGACCTTTTCCATGGATTCGTTGTTTGATGAGCAGACCAACGCCGCCAAAAATTTCGCCATGTATCGGAAAGTGACGAAAAACCTTTTGGAAGAGTCCTATCTTTCCGAAGAGCAGAAACAATGCCTCCGCGATGCCCTCAACGATCCGATGGCGCTGAAAACCGCGCTCTCGGCGGTCTTTGACGTGCCGGTGAAAAAAGAAATCAACCAGATGATCGTCCGCCACGCGGAGTCGGTCTTTCTTTCCACCGCCATTTCCCAAAATGGGCGTCTCGACCTGGCGGCGGTTCTGGTGATCAACCTGCGACTGATCAAAGAACTCGTTGTCAAGTGCGGGTTTCGTCCCAGTTATGCCTCGCTCGGAAAGCTGGCCCTCAACGTCATGACCGCGGCCATCGTCGCCGAATCCTTGGAGGATATCAACTTCAATGAACTTTTCCCCAATCAGGGGCTGAAAATCCTTGATGAAGTCCCGTTTCTCAAACTCGTGACCGGTTCCCTCGCTCAAGGGGCGGGGAATGCCCTGCTTTGTCTGCGGGTAGGAATCATCTGCCGCAACTTCCTGTTCATGAATCTCAAAGGGCAAACCCGTGCCCAAATTCGCAAATTTGCTTTCGGCGAAGCCGTTCTCCTCTTCCCGTCGGTGATTGCCGAATCCATCAAAAAAATGCCATCCCGCGTCAAAGCGATCTTCGAGAAGGCCGATTAGGACATCAAAAAGATTGATTTTGCCGGATCGCTTTGTTATAATTATAAAGCGAGTCTAATCTCCCGGAGGATAACCTATGATCATCGATAAACTGAACGGATCCAAAGTGCGGTTCGAAATCACCGTCACGAAAGAACAATTCGAGCATGGTCTCGATCATGCATTTGCGGAAATCAACGAAAAAGTGGAAATCAAAGGGTTCCGCAAAGGCCATGCCCCGCGAAACATCTACGAAGCCAAATATGGCGTCGAATCGTTGTACGAAGAAGCCATCAACCACGTCATCCAAGATACATACTACGATGCGGTTATGGAAAACCACATCGACGTCGTTGCCCAACCGAAGATCAATTTCGACATCAAAAACGTCAAACGCGGAGTCGATTTCACCTATGAAGTCGTCGTCGCGGTCAAACCCGAGATCGTTCTCGGACAGTACAAAGGTCTTGAAGTCAAAAAAGGGTCTGATGTCGCCGACGAAGCCGAGATCAACGCCGAAATTGATGCCGAGCTGGCTAAAAACGCCGAGATGGTTTTGAAAGAAACCGGGGCGCTAGCCCTCCAGGAAACCGCCGTTTTTGATTTTTCGGGAACCGTCGACGGTGTCAAATTCGAAGGCGGAACCTCCGAAAATTACGAACTGGTGATTGGATCCAATCAATTCATTCCCGGCTTTGAAGAACAGATGATCGGGATGAATCCCGGCGAATCCAAAGACGTCGTCGTTACGTTCCCGGCCGATTATCATGAAAAGAACCTTGCGGGAAAAGAAGCTGTTTTCGCGGTCAAACTTCATGAGATCAAACAACGTGTCGTTCCCACCCTCACCGATGATTTCGTCAAAGATTTGAATCTCGAAGGTGTCTCCTCCGTCGACGAATACCGTGCTCACGTCCGTTCCACCATCGAAACCCGGAAAAAGGAACAAAACGCCAATCGCCTGTCCAACGAGGCCGTGGAGCAAGCCGTTGCCAACGCGACCTTTGAAGTTCCTGTGGAAATGGTTCAAGAAGAAGTCTCCCGTCTGCGGGAGAACACCCAGCGTCAAATCAAACAATATGGACTGGATTTCGCCACGTATCTCAAATATATGGGGAAAACCGAAGAAGAATACGGCAAGGATCTTGAAACCGAAGCCCTGCGCAATCTGCGTACCCAACTGGTGATCGAAGCCGTTGCCAAAGCCGAGAACTTCCAAGCCACCGATGCCGAAATCGAAGCCAAATACTTGGAGATCGTCGAGCAGTACAAAGCCCAGAAGGTGACGATCGAACAAGCGAAAGCTGCGATTCCCACCCAGACGATCGTCGAAGAAATCGCCTTTCGCAAAGCCGTTGATTTCATCGGGGCGAACGCCGTCCTCGTCGAATAACCTCCTAATCCATCCTGATCGCCACCGGAATCCGCTTCCGGAGGCGGTCAGTTTTTTTCAATTTCGCCGATCGGAGCAATTCATTGACGATTGGACGGAAAAATGATACAATTATCTCATAAAGACCCGTTAATTCCGGATGGATTCCGGAAAACGGTTTTTTGTGAAATTACAACCACAGCGAGGTGAATCCCATGTACGAAGCCAACAAACTCATTAACGACCGCCTGCCGGCCGTGCCGGTCCGCGGTGTCATCTTCCTTCCCAATTCCGACGTTCGGGTCGAGGTCGGCCGCGATTTTTCCAAAAACGCCATCTTTGAATCCGAAACCAACCGGGACGGATATGTTGTCCTGTTATTTCAAAATAACCCGGAAATCGCCGAGCCGGAACTCTCCGATTTAATTCAAGTCGGGCTTTTGGCGCGGATTTCCGTAAAGATCAAACTTCCCAACGGCAATTTCAAAATCAAATTCGAACCCGTTTGTCGGGTTCAAATCAACGACGTGATCACCAAAGAGCCGTTTTATCTCGTCGATTTCACCAGCTTGTTACTGCGTCCGGAAAATTTGGACGAAGAACAGGTTCTTTTGAAGCTGGTAACCAAAGAAGTCGTGGAGAATGCCCAATTCCTCTTCCGCGATTCGAAAAAAGTTCTGGATTCGATGCAGGGGGGCATTACTTCCGACAAATTGTGCGACTTGATCGCCTCGGAGTTGAGAATCACCGAAAACGAACGTGCCAAATACCTCATTACCGTCTCCATCAACCGTCGTCTCCAATATCTGCTGGAAGACATTGAAAAAGAGAAGAACCTGCAGTCCATCGAAAGCAAGATCAACGAGTCCGTTCGCCGTTCCACCGATCAATCGCAGAAAGAATACTATCTGCGGGAAAAGATGCGGGCCATTCAGGAAGAACTCGGCGATTCCAAAGAAGACGACATCAAGAAGCTCTCCGATGCCATCGAGGCTTCCGACATGCCCAACGAAGTGAAAGAAAAAGCCCGGAAAGAACTGCGGCGTTATGAATATCTCGCCTCCAATTCCTCGGAATCTTCGGTGGTCCGCACCTATCTGGAAACGCTGATTTCGATTCCTTGGCAAAAACAGACCGAAGACGAACGCGACATCAAGGTCGCCATCGACAAACTCGAACAAGCCCATTACGGTTTGGAGAAAGTCAAAGAACGCATCATCGAATATCTTTCCGTAAAAATGCTGACGGGGAAAAACCCGCAGACGATTCTGTGCCTTTACGGGCCTCCCGGCGTCGGAAAAACCTCGCTCGCCAAATCGATCGCCAATGCGCTTAACCGCAAATTCGTCAAAACCTCGTTGGGTGGCGTTCGCGACGAAGCGGAAATCCGCGGACATCGCCGTACATATGTCGGGGCCCTGCCCGGTCGCATCATCAATGGGATGATCAAAGCCGAGGTTTCCAACCCCGTTTTCCTGATCGATGAGATCGATAAACTCGTCGTGGACGAACGGAACGACCCTTCCTCGGCGTTGTTGGAAGTCCTCGATCCCGAACAGAACCAATTCTTCAGCGATCATTATGTCGAAGAAAACTACGATCTTTCCAAGGTCATCTTCATCGGAACCGCCAACTATCTGGAGAACGTCCCCGCCCCATTGCGGGACCGGATGGAAATCATTGAATTGTCCTCCTATACCGAAATCGAAAAATTCCACATTGCCAAGAAATTCCTTTGGCCGAAACAAGTGGAAAACCATGGTTTGGATCCCGAAAAAATCCATTTTACCGACGATGCCATCCGGGTGATTATCAAAGACTACACGCGGGAAGCCGGCGTACGGCAACTCGAACGGCTATTCGGCTCGATCGTCCGCAAGGCCATCAAAGAGATCCTCGTGGATAAATTGGACCGCGTGGTCGTCGATGCTTCCGATTTGACTCATTATTTGGGCAAGCCGATCTATCATAACAATATGGTTCACCAAGAAGATCTTGTCGGGGTGGTCACGGGTCTGGCCTATACCGTCGCCGGCGGCGACACCCTCGATGTCGAAGCTACCTTTTACGAAGGCAAAACCGCCTTCGTATCCACCGGTAACCTCGGAAACGTCATGAAGGAATCGGCGATGGCCGCTTTGTCATACGTCCGATCCAATGCCGTGAAATATGGAATCGACCCGACCGTGTTTGAAAAAAACGACGTTCATATTCATGTCCCCGAAGGCGCGATTCCCAAAGACGGCCCCTCGGCCGGCGTGACCATCGCCACCGCGCTGGTTTCCGCTTTCTCGCAAAAGAAAGTCGACCACTTTGCCGGAATGACCGGTGAAATCACGCTGATGGGAAGGGTTCTGCCGATCGGCGGATTGAAGGAAAAGGCGATCGCGGCGGCGCGCAGCGGATTAAAACGCATCATCATTCCGAAAGGCAATGAAAAAGACGTGGACGAAATTCCTCAAGAAGTCCGCGATGTCCTCCGCATCGATTATGCGGAAACCATCGACGAAGTACTCGACTTCGCACTCATCCGATCCTAAAGCCGACCACCCGGGTCTCCGGGTGGTTTTTTCTTTACGGAATTCGTGCTTTACGGTATAATGGTAGTCAGGTTTGAACGGTCCATAGGACAAAACACGAAGGGGGGATCGGAATGAATACACGGGAAGACTTTGTGGCGGAAGCCCGCCGTTGCCTGCAGTGCAAAAACGCCCCTTGCGTTGTTGCGTGTCCCGCCCATAATCCGATTCCCCGCTTCATGAAAGCCGTGCGTGAAGGCGGATTTGCGGAAGCAAAGACCATTTGGGACGAAACCTCCGTCCTTCCGGAGATCTGCGGACGCCTTTGTCAAAACGAAACCCTGTGCGTCGGACATTGTACGATGAACAAACTCGGCGCCCCTTTGAAAATCGGGGAGTTGGAAGCCGCGGTCTCGGATCTTTTCCCTCTCGATATTCCGTCAATGTCGCCCCCGAACGGGCGCCGTCACCTGGTAATTGGACTGGGACCCGCCGGATTGTCCAATGCGATGGAAATGGCCAAAATGGGCTATTTTGTGGACGCCATCGATGCCAACCCCGACTTGGGCGGGGCTTTGATCAACCTCATTCCCGGTTTTCGTTTCGATCATCGGATCCTCGAAAGGATCCGCCACAAAGTGGAAGCGATGGGTATCCGGATCCAGTATGGGGTTGAAGTTGGAAAAACCGTTCTGTTGTCCGAACTCCTTCCCCGTTATGATTCGGTCTTCATCGCCTGCGGATCCGATTTGCCGCAAGGAGCGGAAATCGAGACCCATGGTGTCCCCTTGTGGTATGCCCATGACCTTTTGGACCGCCAACGCTACCAACCTTCCGATCTGAAGGAAATGCTGGGGAAGGCCGTTGCCGTCGTTGGGTTGGGGAATGTCGCCGTCGACATGGCCCGCGTGCTGGTGCGGTTGGGAAAACGCGTGACGATCGTCTATCGACGTTCCGTCAACGAAGCCCCGGCAGGACGACACGAAATCCAAGCTGCGCGCGACGAAGGCATCGAAATTCGCGAACTTCGTCTGCCGCGGTCCTGTTCCATCGCGAGCGGGAAACGTTCGTTGTTGTGTGATCGAACCGCCGTCGTCGTCGCTTTGGATGGGACAAAGACGATCGAGACCGTTCCGGGATCGGGTGAGCGAATCGAATTGGACGATCTCGTCTATGCGACCGGGCAGCGATCCAGCGACACCGTTTTCAACGGAACGGATCTGGTCTTACGTCCGGATTTGTCTCCCTACTCCACTTCGAATCCCAACGTTTTCGTCGGTGGGGACCGTGTCAATCGCCACAAGCGCATTGTCGATGCCATGGTTTCGGGTATCGAAGCGGCCAAACTATGCCAAGGAGGTTCCCGATGAACGACACCACGGATTCCCGATCAGTCCAGCGTTTCCAGTGGCGTCCTTTCGCCCTGCGCGTCGTCGTTTACTCCTTTGGCCTCGCCCTTTTGGGTGTTTGCGTCACGTTGATGTTGAAAACCAATCTGGGCATGGATGCTTGGGACGCTTTCTACCGCAATCTTAACGAAGGCATTCCCTTGGATTACCGTTATTTGAATCCGATCATAGCCCTTATTCTTTTGCCAATCGCTTATGCGATGCAGAAGAAGCGGGTGACGATCTGGATCCTTTTTCCTTTAATCGTCAGCGCCTACGTCGGTTGGGTCATTGACGAACTGAAGGAAATCATTCCCGATGTGTCCGGAGAAAACCTCGGGTGGAATATCCTCTATCTTGGCGCTTCGATCCCCATCTGTGCGGTGGGGTTGAACATGGTGACTTTTTGTCGATTTCCCTTGCCCGCGCTCGACGAACTGTGTTTCGCGATCGGGAAAGCGATGAAGTCCACCTACGGCAAAGGAAAACTAGTCGGAGAATTGCTCGCTTTGGTCCTGACGGTCATCACGGGGTTGATTTACCATCGTCAATCGGATTGGTTCAATATCGGCGTGGCGACGGTCGTATTCGGTTTTGGCATCGGTCCGATGATCGATTGGTTAAAAAAACCTGTTTATCGCGGGTTGGAGGGGTTGAAAATATGGTGATCGAAATCTTTGCGGACGGTTTGGACCGCGAACATGTGAATCGGGAAAATCATCACCGCGCTTGCCGGGGGGTCATTCTCCGCGAAGGAAAGGTTCTTGGGGAGTATTTCCCAAAACGGGATGTTTTCAATCTTCCGGGCGGAGGTTGGGAAGCCGGAGAAACCGGCGAGGAGTGTTGTCGTCGGGAGGTTCGCGAGGAAACCGGCTATGAAGTCATATCCCTGTTTCCGACCGTTACGGTATGGGAATATTTTCCCGAAGCCACTTTCGAATCGCACTTTTTTCGTTGCGAAGTAGCCCCGACCGAACCCAAAACCACGCTTCCGACGGATCAGGAAATCATCGACGGTCTTCAGAGCGGTTGGTATGATCTTTTTGATTTCTTGGAACGGCTCGAATCGTACGAAAGCCGCGACCCGTTCGGATCCAATGTCCATCAACGCGAATTGATCGGACTGCTCAACAGCATCTGACTCCCGATAGGGAGTTTTTTGTTTGGAAACGTTCCGGAGTGTGGTATACTATGAATGGAAACGCTTTCTCGGAAGGAGTGGATGCCATGATTGTCACTACCATCGATCTTCTGAACTATCTCCGATGCCGGCGATATGCCGCGTTGGACACACGGATGCAAGCCCGACAGATGAACGGGATTCTGATCGATGATAAGTTCTCCTCCTTGAAATTTTTAGCCGCGAGCAGCCGGGCGGGAACCGCCTTGGACGACGAAGATTCCCTCGACGCCGAACAAAAAAAACAATTCCATCAAGACACCGTGACCAAAGCGGTCAACACCATGAAGAGAATCGCCAAAAAAAAGATCGAAACCCTCGCGCCGGAGTTGTTTTTGGCCGCATCCCAAAAAGTATCGGCCGATTTCACCGCGGATGTGACGTTATCGATCCGTCTGGACTTTCTTGGATCTTATTCCGATACTTTGGCGACATTCACCGTGATTCCCGCGACGGATCGAGAGTGGATCCTCTGGAAATATCAGCTGGGAAAAGAGCGTAACCCCTTTTTCGTTAAAAATGAACAAAAGGATCTGTATCAGGTTGCATCTGTCCCCGCCGGCTCATTGAGAAACAATTTTTCCGAACGGTTGGCGAAACTCGCCGATTGTCGAAACGATTTGGGGCGGTATGTTTACGATCTGGCTTTCAAAGCCTTTACGATGAAAAAACTTTATCCCAACCAAACCATCCGCTCCTTTTTGGTTCTCTTGAATCATCAGTTCATTCTCGGCGATCCACCCTTGACCGACGAGCAATCTGATCTCGTTACCCTTTTCGATCTTACCCCCGTGGTGAGCGAGGCCCAACAGACGATCGAAGTTGATCTGTACCGAATGCTGAACCACGTCCATCTCAACGACGATTCACCGTGCCCACTAGTTAAGAACGAGTGCCTCAGGGGTACCGCTTTCGAATGTCAGTTCGCCGACTATTGTTTTTCACACATCCCCAAAGAAAATTCCATATTCTCCTACATTATGCAACACCTCGGATTCGCGGAAGGACCGGCGAAGACGGATTTGGTCCATGACACCTATGAACTGCTCAACTCCGGGATCGTCGGCATGCTCGACGTTCCGATTTCATGGCTCCAGCGCGAAAAGAACCTGATGCAACGATACTGTGTGGAAAACGACTACACGTTCGTGAACAAACCCAAAGTCAAAGCGTTGTTGGAGACCCTGCGGTATCCGCTCTATTATTTGGATTTCGAAGCGTTTCCGGCCATACTCCCGCGTTTTCGCGGCGAATCGCCCTATTCCCAAAGCGTTTTCCAATTTTCGGTTTTTGTCGAAACTAAGGCCGGATCCTTAGACCCGACCGAGGCGGCAACGCATCACGAATATCTCGCCCCGGACGAGGGAGACCACCGGAAAGACCTGATTGGGGCCTTGCTGGAAGCCATTCCTCCCGGGGATACACCGATCATCGTCTACAATCAGACCTTCGAAAAAAACCGTTTGGAAGAGATGGCGCTTTTGTTCCCCGAATACGCTGCTCGGCTCCACGAACTGCAGGAGCGATTGTTCGATCTGTTGCGCGTCTTAAAGACCGATTATGATTTCTTCGTCGCTCGGGGTTTTTCGAAAACCGTGGCGGATTCCTATAATTTTTACCATCCCCGGCAATCCGGGAGCTACTCGCTCAAAAAAGTCCTCCCCGCGTTCGACTCCAAAGGCTATTCCGGAATGCCGATTGCCGACGGGATGACGGCCTATCAGCAATTTGCCCGAATGCCCGAAATGGATCCGGGGGAACGTCAGGTCGCCCGGAAGAATCTTCTGGCTTACTGCAAGCAAGACACCTGGGCCATGGCCGTCATTCTCCACGGGTTGGAAAAGCGTTTGTGATCGGGAAATAATCCTTGCATCCCCACCTATTGTATGTTATAATAATTTTCGCGCCCGAACCTGGAACCACCGACACTCCGACGGTGGCTGCGGATCCGGGTAAGTCAAAGAGATTAGGAGGAAACAACCATGGCATTGAACAAAGAAGCAGTTCGCGAGATCGTCAAATCCTACGGCCTCAAAGAGGGCGATTCCGGTTCTCCGGAAGTTCAGATCGCGCTTCTCACGAAAGAAATCGAATCCTTGAACCAACATCTGTTGGTGCATGCGCACGATTTCCATTCCAAACGCGGTTTGCTGATGAAAGTCGGAAAACGCCGCAGCCTGCTGACTTATTTGCAATCCGTTTCCGACGAGCGCTACAAAGCCCTCATCGAAAAACTCGGTTTGCGCCGCTAGTCCATCCGATGGAAAGCACCCAACGTCGAGTTGGGTGCTTATTCTATGTATCAACCGTTTTTTCGGGCCGTTTTGGGGCCGAAAAGCGCTGAAATAAGAGGCTTATTGCCTCAAAATGGGAGCAACAAAGAAGGAGAAGGGTGAAAAAGAATGAGTGAAAAAAGAGTATTTGAAAAAGAGTTTTGCGGTCGCGTCCTCAAAGTCGAGGTCGGAGAACTGGCAAAACAAGCCAATGGAGCGGCCTTGGTCCGCTACGGCGATACCGCCGTCCTGTCTGCCGCCGTCGTCGGCAAAGAACCGTCTCAAGGCGATTTCTTTCCGTTGATGGTTCTGTATCAGGAAAAACTGTATTCCGTCGGGAAGATTCCCGGAGGTTTCCTCCGTCGGGAAGGGCGTCCCTCTGAACACGAAACACTGATCTCGCGTGTCATCGATCGGCCGATTCGTCCGCTGTTCGACGACAATTTCCGCAACGAAGTCCAAATCATCAGCACCGTGATGTCCGTTAACTATGACAATACCCCCGAAATGTCCGCCCTCTTGGGATCGAGCCTTGCGCTCGGCATGGGCGGGGTTCCCTTCAACGGCCCCGTTGCCGGCGTCATCGTCGGTCGCGTCGAAGGGCAATTGATCTGTAACCCTACCGCCGAACAACTCGCATTGTCGGACATCGACCTCACCGTCGCCGGCACAAAAGATGCCGTGAACATGGTCGAAGCCGGAGCCAAGCAGGTAACGGAAGAAGATATGCTCGAAGCCATCATGTTCGGACATGAAAAAATCAAAGAACTGATTGCTTTCGAAGAAGAAATCCTTGCCGCCTGCGCCAAACCGAAAATGGAAATCGAATTGATCGTGGTCCCCGAAGACATCCGTCAAGACGTTTTGGCTTTGGAAGCGGGTCGCATCGTCGCCGCCGTGTCGATTCATGACAAACAAGAGCGCGCCAACACCGTTTTCGCGATCGGCGACGAAATCCGTGCCGTTCTCGAAGCTAAGTACAAACCGCTCTTTGAACGCGAAGATCTCGATCGTCGGATGATGTTCGTGGACAAGGTGCTGGAAGAAATCGAAGTCAATGAAGTCCGGCGTCTGATCACGGTCGACAAAATCCGTCCCGACGGCCGCCGCGTCGACGAAATCCGTCCGATGGACGCCCAAGTCGACATCTTCGAACGTCCTCATGGATCCGCTCTCTTCACCCGCGGACAGACCCAAGTCGTCGCCACGACCACATTGGGCGCTTTGCGCGAAGCCCAGATCATCGACAATGCGACGATCGAAGAGGGCAAACGCTTTATGCTGCACTACAACTTTCCGCCGTTCTCGGTGGGTGAAACCGGCCGTTACGGATCCCCGGGACGCCGTGAAATCGGACATGGTGCCCTCGGTGAACGCGCCTTGCTCCAAGTCATTCCCAGCGAAGACGAATTCCCTTACACCATCCGCGTGGTTTCCGAAGTGTGGGAATCCAACGGTTCATCCTCCCAGGCAACGATTTGTTCCGGATGCATGTCGCTGATGGCCGCCGGGGTTCCGATCAAGGCCCCCGTCGCCGGAATCGCCATGGGTTTGATCAAAAAAGGCGAAGACTACGCCATCCTCACCGACATCCAAGGTCTGGAAGATCACTTCGGTGACATGGACTTCAAAGTCGCCGGAACGAAAGACGGAATCACCGCTCTGCAAATGGACATCAAATGCAGCGGCATTTCCCGCGAAATCCTCGGCGAAGCCTTGGCACAAGCCAAACGCGGCCGTTTGGAAATCCTCGGCGTCATGCTGAAGACGATTCCCGAACCGCGCAAAGAAGTGTCCAAGTACGCTCCGAAGGTCTTGGTCATGCACATCAACCCCGACAAGATCCGCGACGTCATCGGCGCGGGCGGGAAGATCATCTCCTCGATCATCGAAAAATGCGGACAATGCTCCATCGACATCGAACAAGACGGATCGGTCACGATCATGCACGAGAATTCCTTCTTCATCAAGCAAGCCCAAAAGATGGTGGAAGACCTTGTTCGTGAAGTGCAGGTCGGCGAGATTTACACCGGCCGGGTTCTCCGGACCGAAGCCTATGGCGCTTTCGTCGAACTGTGGCCGGGTCAAGACGGACTTTGCCACATCTCCAAACTGGACGTCAAACGCGTCGAGAAAACCGAAGACGTCGTCAAGGTCGGCGACGTGATCACCGTCAAGGTCATCGGCATCGATGATAAAGGCCGGGTCGATTTGTCCCGAAAAGCGATTCTCGAATCGGTTCGGAAACCCGAAAAACCGCAAGAAAAGCACCAATAATTCCGTTTGTGATATAATAACAGTGTCAGAAGGTCGGGCGATCGAGCGCTTCGGCGTTAGGAAAGTCCATGCTAGCACGGGCTGGGATGCCCGTAGTGATTGTGCTGAACGAAACGATAAGTTCAGGCACCCGCAAGGGTGACGGCGGGAAACGGGACCTCAAAGGCCTTAGTACCCTGAAAGTGCCACAGAGACGAGCCGCGCAAAAGATGCGCGGATGAAACGCGGTAAACCCCTCAAGCTAGAAACCCAAATTTTGGTAGGGGAACGACCTTCCGGAGAAAAAGAATCCGGTCGGTTGACGGCGAAAGCCGTAGATAAATGATCGCCGCCCCGCAAGGGGCACAGAACATGGCTTACAGACCCTCTGGCTTCTCAAAAAGCACCCGGAAACGGATGCTTTTTTCCTGAAATTTCCGCCCTCCGGGAAGATTTCTCCTGTTCCGCAATTCCGGATGGATTTTTTCCGCGGTTTGTAGTACAATAAAAAAGCAAGAATCCCTCAGAAAAGGAGGATGGCCCATGCCCACGAAAGACGAATTGCTCCTGCGCCAACGCCACATCCGCAATTTTTCCATCATCGCCCATATCGACCATGGGAAATCCACCCTTGCCGACCGCATCCTTGAACTCACCAACGCCGTCACCAGCCGGGAAATGAAAGATCAGATTCTGGACTCGATGTCGTTGGAACGCGAGCGGGGAATCACCATCAAACTGAACTCCGTGGCCCTTGTTTATCAGGCCAACGACGGAGAGGAATATATCTTTCATCTGATCGACACTCCGGGTCACGTCGACTTCACCTACGAAGTTTCCCGTTCCCTCGCCGCTTGCGAAGGGGCGATTCTCGTCGTCGATGCCTCCCAAGGCATCGAAGCGCAAACCCTCGCCAACGTCTATCTCGCTTTGGACAACAATCTGGAAATCGTTCCCGTCATCAACAAGATCGATCTTCCGAATGCCGATCCCGAAAAAGTCCGTAAGGAAATCGAAGAAACGATCGGTCTGGACGCCTCGCACGCCATTCTTGCCTCGGCGAAAGAGGGACGGGGAATCCGGGAAATCCTCGAAGCCGTCGTCCAAACGATTCCCGCCCCCGGGGGAAGTTCCGAAGCCCCGCTTCAGGCCTTGATTTTCGACTCGTTCTACGATTCCTACCGCGGGGTCATCCCGCTCGTCCGGGTCGTCAACGGCATTCTTCAAAAAGGCGATCAGATCAAAATGATGGCCGCCGATGCCGTCTTCGAAGTCACCGAGGTCGGCGTCTACACCCCTAAAGAAGAAACACGCGACTATTTGGCCGCCGGCGACGTCGGTTACTTTGCGGCCGTCATCAAATCGATTGACAAAGTTCATGTCGGGGACACCGTCACCCACGTGAACCGCCCCGCCAAACAACCGCTTCCCGGATATCGAAAACTGACTCCGATGGTTTATTGCGGACTTTACCCCGTCAACGCCGACGATTATTCCGATTTGAAGGACTCTTTGGATAAACTCAAACTTTCCGACGCTTCGATCGTTTACGAACCGGAAAGTTCCCAAGCGCTGGGATTTGGGTTCCGCATCGGGTTTTTGGGGATGTTGCACATGGAAATCATCCAAGAACGTCTGGAACGCGAATTCGACCAAAACGTTATCGCCACCGCGCCTTCGGTCAATTACCGCGTGGTCATGACCGACGGAAGCGTTCGTGAGATCGACAATCCGGCGATGATGCCCGATCCGGGAAAAATCCACCACGTCGAAGAACCGATCGTCAAAGCCACGGTTTTCACTCCTTCCGAATACGTCGGAAACATCATGGAACTGTGCCAGTACAAACGCGGAACGTTCAAAGACATGCAATACCTCGGGCCTAACCGCGTCGAGTTGACTTATGAAATGCCGCTGTCGGAAATCATCTTTGACTTTTTCGACAAACTGAAATCCTATACCAAAGGGTACGCTTCCCTGGACTATGTGCTTTTGGGATACCGCGAAGCCAAACTGATCAAACTCGACATTCTTCTCAACAGCGAACCCGTCGATGCCTTGGCCATGATCGTTCATACCGACTTTGCTTACGACCGCGGATCGAAAATCTGCGTCAAACTGAAAGAACTGATCCCCGCTCAACTGTTCGAAATCCCCGTCCAGGCGGCGATCGGTTCCAAGGTCATCGCTCGGACCAACATCAAGGCGATGCGCAAAGATGTCTTGGCCAAATGCTACGGTGGAGACATCTCCCGGAAAAAGAAATTGCTCGAAAAACAGAAAGAAGGCAAAAAACGGATGAAATCCGTCGGTTCGGTGGAAATCCCGCAAGAAGCCTTCATGTCCGTGCTTTCCTTGGATGACGACAAATAATCGTCATCCCTTGTTTTTCATCGATTTGATCGTCCGGCTCGACAGGATGGTCGGATTATGTTAACATAATATCAAGAA
>JAKLGB010000029.1 GCA_022710895.1 Bacillota bacterium | reverse complement strand
TATAACAATTTTGATTTTCTGCCTCCCGAAGCGAAAAGCGACAAAGAGCAAACCCGTCCCCGTTTGACCTATTGGAAGGACTCTTGGCGTCGGCTGCGGCGGAACAAAGGGGCGATGGTCGGTTTGTTCGGCATCCTCGCCATCGTCTTGTTCGCCGTCATCGGGCCGCTGTTCACGCAATTCACTTATGACCAACAGGTGAACAAGTACAAAAACGTCGAACCGTTTCTGAATGTATACGAAGTGGATGAGGGCGTCTTTGTTTTCGTGAACATCGACTACTATGCCTACCAAATTTCCGAAAAGGGCGAATTGATCGACCGTCTGTCGGGAAAACGCCCGGAAAAGAACATCGCCGAAGGCATTTGGCGATATCATTACAATTTGAATGGAAAAGACCTGATTTTGGACTATTCCTACAAACAAGTGCCGGAAAAGGCCGGAGAAGGAATCGCGTACTCCTTTATTTATGACGGCGTGGAGTATAAAGAAAAAGCCAAAACGGTCTGGAACAAGACCTATCCGTTGGGAACCGACAATCTCGGTCGCGATATGCTTTCTCGATTGATGGAAGGGGCCCGCATCTCGCTTTTGGTCGCCGTCGTCGCCACCGTCGTCAACCTGTTTATCGGCATCACCTACGGGGCGATCGCCGGTTATGCGGGCGGTCGGACGGATGACATCATGATGCGCATCATCGACATCATCGACTCGATTCCGTTGTTACTCTATGTCATCCTCCTGATGGTCGTTTTGAACGACACCGGCTTGCAGACGATCATCTTGACCTTGGGCTTGGTTTATTGGGTGGGAATGGCCCGAATGGTACGCGGACAAGTGTTGCAGCTCAAAGAACAGGAATATGTCCTCGCCGCGCGGATGATCGGTGTTCCCAAACACAAAATCGTTTTCCGGCATTTGATTCCCAATGCCCTTGGTCCCATCCTCGTTTCCATGACGATGATGATTCCCACGGCCGTCTTCACCGAAGCCTTCCTTTCCTTCATCGGTCTGGGTGTTTCGGCCCCGCACGCCTCTTGGGGTACTTTGGCCAACGATGGCGCGCGTTCGATTCAAACGGCCTTCTATCAATTACTGGAACCCTCGATCGGCATTGCCTTGGCGATGTTGAGTTTCAACTTCTTCGGTGACGGCATGCGATCCGCCTTCGATCCGCGGCTGAGGAGGGGATGACATCATGAAAAAAATGCGCTTGTTTCAAGAAGATATTTTGAAAAACATCCAATTTGAAGACGACTTGATTTTGAAAGTCGATCACCTTCAAACCACGTTTTACACCCACATGGGCCAAGTGAAAGCCGTTCGCGGCGTCAGTTTCGATCTTCGAAAAGGCGAAATTCTGGGCATTGTCGGGGAATCCGGATCCGGAAAAAGCGTTACTGCCATGTCCATCATGGGACTGGTTGACGAACCCGGACGGGTTTCCGGGGGATCGATCCGTTACGGCAACTTGGAATTGACGAAACTCAAAGACTCCGAAATGAATCAGCTTCGCGGTAAAGAAATCTCAATGATTTTCCAAGATCCGATGACCTCTCTCAACCCCGTTTTCACCATCGGGCAGCAGTTGAAGGAAGTCATCCTCACCCACACTTCCTTGACCGGTGCGGAAGCCCATGAGCGGGCAATCCAACTCCTCCGCATGGTCGGAATCCCGGAACCCGAGTTGCGGGTCCGCCAGTATCCTCATCAGTTTTCCGGAGGAATGCGCCAACGGGTGATGATCGCCATGGCCGTTTCCTGCAACCCCAAAGTCTTGATTGCCGACGAACCGACCACGGCTTTGGATGTTACCATCCAAGCCCAAATTCTCGAATTGATTCAAAATCTCAAAACCAAACTGGATTCCACGGTCATCCTCATCACCCACGACCTCGGAGTCGTTTCCGAAATCTGCACCAAGGTCAACGTCATGTACGGCGGATTGGTGATGGAATCCTCGGATGTCATCGATCTATTTGAAAACCCGCAACATCCGTACACGAATGGGTTGCTTCAATCGGTTCCCATCAATGTCCGCGGAGAAAAAGCTCGGTTGATTCCGATCGACGGCACCCCCCCGGATCTATTGAAACCCCCGTCGGGATGTCCCTTCTCGCCGCGGTGCCCGCATACAATGGGCATCTGTCAAAAAGAAGCAGCGCCCCTGTTCCGAATCAACGACCGCCATTGCGCCGCTTGTTGGCTTCACAGCCCCGAAGCACCCCAAGTGCCCGGATACGTCCAATCGAAAGTGGGTGAGGAGTGATGTCGGCGATGCTGGAAATCAAGAATCTTAAAAAACATTTCATCACCGGTCATGGGAAAGGCCGAAAAGTATTGACCGCGGTGGATGGCATCAGTTTTTCCATCCGCAAAGGCGAAACTTTCGGGTTGGTCGGCGAATCTGGATGCGGTAAAACCACCGCAGGCCGGACCATCGCCCGGTTGTACAACCCGACGGACGGCCAAATCCTGTTCGAAGGCGTTGATATCGCCAAGATGACCGATCGCGAACTCCGTTCGTATCGTCCTAAACTGCAGATGATTTTCCAAGACCCCTATGCTTCCCTTAATCCCCGGATGACCGTTCAAGACATTATCGCCGAAGGCATCGACACCTACAAACTCGCCAAAGGCGAAGAGCGGCAAGAACGGATTTACCAACTCTTGGATAAAGTCGGCTTGAAGCGCGAACATGCGACCCGGTATCCTCACGAGTTTTCCGGAGGACAGCGCCAACGGATCGGAATCGCCCGGGCTCTGGCTTTGAACCCGGAGGTCATCGTCTGCGACGAACCGATTTCCGCCCTGGACGTTTCCATCCAGGCCCAAGTCGTGAACATGCTCGAAGATCTTCAAAAAGAGTTCAACCTCACGTATCTCTTCATCGCCCACGACCTATCGATGGTCCGCCACATCAGCGACCGGATCGGAGTCATGTATTTGGGGAAAATGATGGAAATCGCCGGAAGCGACGATTTATACGAAGAACCTCTCCATCCCTACACCCAATCGCTCTTGTCCTCGATCCCCTTGGCCAATCCGCGGCAAAAAAACTTCCTCAATCGCATCATGCTCGAAGGCGAAATCGGATCCCCGATCAACCCCAAACCCGGCTGCCGTTTTGCCAGCCGTTGCCGCTATGCCAAACCCGACTGTTTCACCGTATCACCCGAACTGCGAGAACTCCGGCCGGATCATTTCGTTTCTTGCCATTATGCCGAAAATCTCGTTCCCAATGTCAAAAAAGAAGAAAAGATTCAACCCTAAGTTAATTTAATCGCTTGTGCGACTAAATTATAAAAAATCAAAAAGGAGAAAAGGAGAAAAAAATGAAAAGA
Source organism: Bacillota bacterium (assembly GCA_022710895.1). GTDB lineage: Bacteria > Bacillota_I > Bacilli_A > Izemoplasmatales > Hujiaoplasmataceae > JAKLGB01. The sequence continues at coordinate 11,848 of JAKLGB010000029.1, read as the reverse complement.
TTGTTTCTTGTCCTGTCTGCCGTGATGTTTGTTTTCGTGCTTGCCGCTTGCGGACAAACCACGACCACGTCGACCACCAGTGGAACGACCACCAGTGGAACGACCACCAGTGGAACCACCACCACGACAACCACCCAACCGCCCGTCACCGTCCTCAACTGGAACATCGGAGCCGAACCGCAATACATCGACCCGACGCTCAACGGCGCATCGGATGGCGGTGACGTCATCAGCCAGACGTTTGAAGGATTGACCCGTGAGAAAAACGGAATCGTCTACCCGGGAATCGCCGAAACATGGGAAGTTTCCTCTGACGGCCTGACGGTCACGTTCAATCTTCGCCAATCCAAATGGAGCGACGGATCGAATCTGACCGCCAATGATTTCATCTACGGATGGAAACGCGGAATGAACCCGGAAACCGCTTCTGAGTATGCCTGGATCTGGGAATACACCAACATCGTCGGCGCTTTGGAAGCCGTCTATGAAGGCGGATCCCTCGACGATGTCGGCATCGAAGCCCCCGATGATTACACGCTCGTGATCCATCTGACTCAACGCACCGAGTATATCGTCAGCTTGTTGTCCTTCTATCACTTCATGCCGATCAAAGAATCGGTCGTGGAAGATGACATCGCCGACGGAACTTGGGCCATCGATCCGGCCAAAGTCGTCTGCAATGGCGCCTTCGTCCTGACCGCCTACACCACTGGCGACGGCTTGGTTCTCTCGAAGAACGCCAACTACTGGGATGCTGAAAACGTCAAATTGACGCAAATCAACGGCAAGTTCATCGATGAAGACGCCTCCGCCTACTATGCTTACCTGCAAGAAGAACTCGACGTGATCCCCACCGTCCCGGCCGCGATGGTCCCGACCTTGGTCGCCGAAGATCCCGAATTCTATTCCTTCGCGTTGCTCGGCACCTACTATGCCAACTTCAACATGGATGATCCGATTCTATCCAACAATAAACTGAGATTGGCTCTCTCCTATTCGATCAACCGCGAGGAAATTTGCGAAACCTTGGCCGGCGGACAAATTCCCGCTCAAGGATTCGTCCCGGTCGGATTTGCCGATCATAACGGCGCTGACTTCTCGACGGTCGCCGGCGATTATGGAACCGTTACCGATGATTCCTTGTTTGACGAAGCCGTGGTTTTGTTTGCACAAGCGGCCGGCGAACTCGGCATGACCGTGGAAGCTTTGCGGACCGCCCTCGGCGGCATGGTGTATCTCTATAACACCAGTTCCGGCCACCAACTCGTCGGTGAAATGCTGCAAGCTTACTGGGCCGACAACCTTGGCTTCACGATCCAACTGCAAAATCAGGAATGGGCTGTTTTCCAGGAATCCCGTCAGAACGGCGAATATGACATCGCCCGCGGCGGCTGGCTGACCGACTACATGGATCCCTCCGGCATGCTGGCCATCTTCACCGAAGGCAATGCCTACAACGATCCGAACTATGTAAGCGAAGCGTTCGACACCCTGATCGCTGAAGCGATGAGCGCCACGACCTCCGCTCTGCACTTCGAAAAACTCTACGATGCGCAGGAAGTTTTGATGGCCGACATGCCCGTCATCCCGATTTACTATTACGCGGACATTCTGATGGTTCAAAGCTATGTCAAGGGCTGGACCCGTTCCGTTCTGGGAACGATCGACTTGACCCACGCCTACATCGAAGGAAAATAGGGTTCTTCCTTCCCCGTCGTTTTCCCAAAGATGGTTGCCTCCGGGCAGCCATCTTTTTCCTTAAAACTGTTCGGATCGATGATGACGCAAAGAGCAAAAGATGATACAATGAAAGCGAAGAAAGGAAGGAATTTACATGCGTGAATTCGACATCAAGTCCGACATGCCCACGGTCGCTGTCGCGCAATTGCGCCTCTCGACGATCCTTGGTTTGTGCAAAGGCAAAGAAAAAATCATCAAGATCATCCACGGATACGGTTCCCATGGATCCGGGGGAGCGATTCGGACCGCGATCCGAACGACGCTTTCGGAAAAACGTCGACTTCGTCAGATCAAAGCTTTTATTCCCGGAGAAGCGACGGTGGATTTGATGGGGTTCGACGCGGATATTCGCCAATATAAGAAATGGTTGGAAAACGACGAAGATTTCCGCCGGGGCAATGATGGCATCACCTATGTCATTCTTTAGGAGCGGCACCATGGGATGGTTTGACGAATCGCTGAAAATCTTTTCCATCTTTTCCTTGTCTCACATACTGGCCATCGGTTTCTTTGCGGTGCTCATCACGGGGCTGTTGTTATTTCGCAACGTTTTCCCCCGGCACCCCCGGTGGATGCGTGGCCTCGAGATCGGGGCCGGAAGCCTGATGTTAATCCTCCAAGCCATCTTTTATGCGTGGACCTTTGCCCTGGGCGAAGCCACCTGGGACCTGTTGCCGCTCGGGGTTTGCCACCTTTCGATGTTTATCACCAGCATTACACTATTTTTCCGTTGGGAGAAGGGGTTCCGGTTCATCTTCCCATGGGCGGTCATGGGGGCGATTCTCAGTTTGGTGATCGCCGATCTTAGTTATGAATTCCCGCATTTCCGCTTTTTCCATTATTTTCTCAACCATGGGATTTTTCTGTTGGCCAACTTATGGTTCGTCGTCGTGCGGAAATGGACTTTCACCTATCGTTCGCTCTGGATTTCCGCAACGGTCCTTTTTCTGTTGTCGATGGCGATGTTGGTCATCAATCCTTGGTTGGGAACCAATCATTTGTTCATGGATCATCTTCCCGAAGCAGCGGAGCCTTTGTTTTCTTGGTTGGGGGATCCTTGGTGGATCGCTGGTTTCATCTTTTCGGTGATCGTGATGTTTCATCTCGTATTCGGATTGTATTGTCTTCTTCGAAAAATGGACGAAAGGAAAACGCGAGTTCCGTCCGAACAGTCAACCGAATGAGAATCGTTTTTGGGGTTGACTTGTTTTTTTTTCTGAATCGATGATATAATGGAAATGGATAACAGAAAATCAATGGGGGGAAGTAGCAATGAAACGACTTGTGATGATTGCCTTCTTATTTGTTTCTTCATTTTCCGCAAGCATGTGCGACAGGGCCCCGGCCGATACGACGACCTTGTCTGAATCGACGACCGAATCCGTCGTCACCACGACGTCCGAATCAGTTGTGACAACGACGACCACCGTCTCGAGTTCGGGGGGGACCTCCTCCGCCAACGTCAACTCTTCGACGCTGACGACTACGTCCGATACGGGAACCTTGCCGACCATTACGACCAACACGATGGAAACGACCACGGTATCGACCGAGGATCCGATGACCACGACGGTTCCTACCACGACGATTCCTACCACGACCACCCCGGAACCGACCACCACGACTACCACGACCACGACGGCTCCGACTACGACTACCACGACCACGGCCGCTCCGACTACAACTACCACGACCACGACTACCACGACCACAACTACTACGACCACGGCGGCTCCGACTACGACTACTACGACCACGGCGGCTCCGACGACGACTACCACGGAAAATTTACCGGATACCATTGCCGAAATTTTGGCCCAATCGCCGTCCGGAACGGTTTCGGTGACCGGTGTCGTCTATTATGTAATCGCCACGCCCGAATTGCCTTCTTACTACGTCTACGACGGAACCGGGACCATTTTGGTTTATAATGATTCGCATTCTGTGACCGTTGGTCAGGGAGTTCGTTTGGAGGCGGTTTATGATACTCAGTCTCCCGCACCGCAATTGGTGAATGTTTCTTCCTTTGCGGAATCCAACGTTTTTACGACTCTTCCGACCTATGTGCCCGCTTCGGTCGCGGATATCGTTGCCCATCCGCAATCCGATGTTGCTTTTTATGGATCCACCCTACGTTTGACGATGACCGTCGATGTAATGGATACTCCGTTCGGGTCACAAGTAATTTTCAAGGACGATACGACCTCGGTTGGGTTTATCGTCATCAACTTTAAATCTTTCGCTCCCTCGGGAAACAATCCCTATCCGATGTTGGTTGGACAAACCGTGACGGTGGACGCCGTGATTCATGTATTTGAACCGAATCAGGGAAAATGGCACGTGCTGACCGTTTCTGATCCTGTGGTTCCTCCGCCTTTCGTCCCCGGGGAAGGAGGAGAATTGAACCCGCCTACTCCGACAGCCTCGATTCCCGGTCAATTCTCGGGCCTGTATTTGGCCGAAGTCGGAAGGAACCTTGCTTTCTGGTTTGAAAACACTCCCATCACCGATTATGTCGCGGATCTGGAATTCCCTTCGGCTTCTTCGTTGGGTGGGACCGGTTTTATCCTTCAATACTTCGATACGGCAGATACGCTTTGGAAACCGTTGGTTTACGATGGGCTTTCCCAACCCTTTGACGCCACTTGGGATAACCTCGTTTTGGATTTGGATACCGCTTATTCGCTGCGTCTCCTGATGCAGGGGGGACCGTTGGACGGATTCGTTTCCAACACCGTCGACTATGCCCCGGTGGCGATCGACAGCGAGTTCTCGTCCTGGGGATATTCCTGGGGAATGAGCGGAGGCACGGGCGTGATGATGCCTTTCGCCGGATTTGCCATTTATGATGTTTACGGACTCGCCAGCAACTGGAGTTCCGGAGAAAGCGTCGATGTTTCCCAATGGGTTACGATCCGTTGGTACCGCGTCGATCCCGTCACGTTCCAAATGACCTTGATTCCGGATGCGACTGGGAGTGCGTACATCACCACGGCCGCGGATGCGGGTTATTACATTGCCTTCCGTGCGGAAGGGGACGGCGTCCACGTCGGCGGATATCTCCAGAGGATCATTCAAACCGAAGTTGCGCTGATGAACCGCGCCTATATCACCGACGCCACCGCCGAGGGATTCGTCATTCATCTTGAACATACCGTCGATGGCATGAATGTCGCTGATTTCACGATCTATGACCAAGATGGAATCGAAGTCCCGATTGCCTCCGTCGTTGCCTTGGACGGCGCCAATTATGTCGTCACCTTCGCCGCATCGGGGATCACCACCGGTTATGGCATCTCCTATTCAGAAGGATCTTGGGCGGTTGCATTCCAGATGGGGTTCGGAGGGATGTACCACCATTCGGAATTTTATTCGGTATCATTGACCGAATGACGTTTGCAAATTTTGTAAGGCCGTTCCCACGCCGGGAACGGCCTTTTTTTCGCACGAACCCGGGAATTCTTGGAAAGCCGAAGAGGTTTCCGCGAATCCTCTCCGGAAAGGTTTTTTCCAAAAATATTGCTTGACAGCGGAAGAGCGGCTATGATAAAATCATAGTGCAAAACCAAACGAGCTTGCAGGTGTAGTACAACGGTTAGTATGTCAGCTTGCCATGCTGAAGATGGGGGTTCGATTCCCCTCGCTTGCTCCAAAGTCTCCGAACAATGTCCGCCGACATTGTTTTTTTATATGTTTCCGTCCAACGTCACCTGCGGAATGGGGATTCCACCGGGTAATAATTTGATATAATGGTAATAGGACAAGAAACTGGATTTCTCCCTCTTAGAAGACCCGTGAACAGGAATCGTTTCCTACGGGACTTCGCGAAAGCAGGTGTTCTCATGGATTCAACCCGTTTGAAGATCGGTTTATTCGTTGACGTCTTTTTTCCGATGGTCGACGGAGTCGCCGTTGTTGTTGACAATTATGCCCGACGTCTGGCCAAAACAATGGATGTCACGGTCTTTTGCCCAAAAGCGCGGTCGCAGGAGTATATCGACGCTTTTCCTTATCGTGTGATCCGATGCCGTAAAGTCCCGATTCCCAAGTCCGATTACGATCTGAGTCTCCCGTTGATCGACCCCGCGTTCGCCAAACACCTGATGGAAAGCCGATTGGATATCGTGCATGTCCACTCCCCGTTCTTTATTGGGCAAATCGGGATCGAATATGCCAAAGTCCATCGAATCCCCGTGGTTGCGACCCTTCATAGCCAATATCAGCGGGATTTTCTGGAAAAGACCAAAAGTCCTTGGTTGGCCAAAATCGGCGCCGAGGGAGTGGCGACGATATTCAATGCTTGTGACGAATGTTGGGCGGTGAATCGCCCGATCGCCGAACTCTATCGCGGGTTCGGAATCAAAAAACCGCTGATCGTTCGCTACAACGCCACCGATCTGGTTCCTCTGCCTCCGGGGGACGACACGGATCTTAAGAGCAAATACGGGATCCGGGAGGGGGACTCCGTTCTGTTGTTCGTCGGGCGGATCGACCCGATCAAAAACATCTTTTTTTCTCTGGATGTGGTGGAAAGAATCCATCGGACCGGATGGCCGATCCGAATGTTGTATGTCGGGTCAGGTCCGGCAATGGCGGATTTGGAAGCCAAAGTGAAGGAAAAAGGGTTGCAGGAAACCGTCCGCTTGGTCGGACGGATCGTAGATCGCACCGAACTTGCCCGCCATTATCGATTAGCGGATCTCTTCTTGTTTCCTTCGCTTTACGATGCCAGTTCGCTCGTGCAAATCGAAGCCGCCAGCCAAAGCACCCCGACCTTTTTCATTGAAGGGGCGGCCACCGCCGATACCGTTTGCGACCAAATCAATGGTTTCTTGGCGCCTAACGACCCGGAGATTTTCAGCCGGACCGTCTTGGAAATTTTGAAAGACCCCGACCGCTTGCGGACGGTTTCTCGCGGAGCGCTCCGAGACCTTTACCAATCTTGGGACCAAGCGGTCGAGAATGCCGGCATCCGGTACCGGGAACTGATCGAAGAAAAGAAACGCGGTATCCCTGTTCCGCGGACTTGAGTGCCGGAGGCTGTTCCGTCGGAATCCGCCTTTACTCCCCAAAAATCCCTTTACTTACCGGCAGGGATAGAGTACAATACAAGAAAAGAAACGTCGTATAAATTTGATGATACGGTTCAAATGTTTCTACACCCGCGCCGTAAATGCGGGTACTACGGCATAAACGGAAAATCCGAATCTTCGGTTTTTCCGGTATCGTTTATGCCTTCCCCGAAGGCGTTTTCTTTTTTCCCGAAGGAGGGATTTCGATGACGCTTCAATCCGAATTGCGCACTGCCCTGACATTTGACGACGTCCTGCTCGTTCCCCGCCGTTCCGCCGTTCATCCCTCGGCGGTGTCCCTGAAAACCCGATTGACCGCGGCTATCCCGTTGAATATACCGGTTGTTTCCGCGGCGATGGATACGGTTACCGAGTACCAAATGGCCATTGCCATGGCCCGAGAGGGTGGCATCGGGTTTCTGCACAAGAATATGACGATCGAAGAGCAGGCCCATCAGGTCGATCTCGTGAAACGCAGCGAATCCGGGATGATCATCGATCCCGTAACCCTCAATGTCCATTCCACCGTCCGTGAAGCCCACGCGATCCTCCGGCAATACAAAATCAGCGGGTTGCCGGTCGTCGACGAAAACAATCTGTTGCTGGGAATCGTCACCAACCGCGATTTGAAATACTTGGACATCGACGATACCCCGGTTTCGGTGGTAATGACCAAGGATCACCTGGTCACTGCCCCGGAGGGAACCGGTTTGGCCGAAGCCAAACAAATCCTCTGGGCGCACCGCATCGAAAAACTGCCCATCGTCGACCGTGATTTCAAACTCAAGGGTTTGATCACCTCCAAAGACATCGATAATGTCATCAACTATCCCAACGCCTGCAAGGATGCCCGCGGTCGTCTCCGCGTCGGTGCGGCCGTCGGCATCGGTAAAGATACCGTCGAACGCGTTCAAGCCCTGATCAAGGCCGGAGTCGATGTGGTCTGCGTCGATTCCGCGCACGGTCATTCCGAAAACGTCCTGAAGACCGTTCGCCAAATCCGGGCGGCTTTTCCCGATTTGGAATTGATTGCCGGGAACATCGTGACCGCGGAAGCCGCGAAAGACCTGATCGAAGCCGGTGCCAAAGCCCTCAAGGTCGGCATCGGACCCGGTTCGATCTGCACCACTCGGGTGGTCGCCGGGGTCGGCGTTCCGCAGATCACCGCGATCGCGGACGTCGTTGCCTATGCCAAGACCCAAGATATCCCCGTCATCGCGGACGGAGGCATCAAACTTTCGGGAGACATCGTCAAGGCGCTCGCGGCGGGTGCGGACACGGTAATGTTGGGCGGATTGTTGGCGGGATGCAAGGAAGCTCCCGGAGAAGAAGTGATTTTCCAAGGTCGGCGGTTCAAAGTCTATGTCGGCATGGGATCGCTTGCGGCCATGCGCCGCGGCTCCGCGGATCGATATTTCCAAGAAGGCGGAGCCGAACTGAAAAAGATGGTTCCCGAAGGCATCGAAGGGCGCGTCGCCTTCAAAGGCGATTTGCGCGATACCGTTTACCAATTGTGTGGCGGGTTGCGTTCGGGGATGGGGTATTGCGGGACCGCCACCATTCCGGATTTGCAGAAGGAAGGGCAATTCATCCGCATCACCAATGCCGGATTGCAAGAAAGCCACCCCCACGATGTCGAAATCACCCAAGAAGCTCCGAATTACACGAAATAGAAAGGATCACCCATGGATCAAATCCTCGTCCTCGATTTTGGCAGCCAATACAATCAGTTGATCGTCCGGCGGTTCCGCGAGATGGGCGTCTATAGCGAATTGGCCCCATATGATATCCCGCTTTCCCGCATCCAATCCCTCCCTGATCTCAAAGGAATCGTTCTTTCCGGGGGACCGCGGTCGGTCTACGAACCGGGAGCGTATTCCTGCGATCCGGGGATTTTTACGTTGGGGATTCCGATTTTGGGCATTTGTTACGGGATGCAATGGATGGCCCGACAGGGCGGCGGTCAAGTCGAATCCGCTCCCCATCGCGAATACGGGCGGAACACCATCCGTACGGAATCCGATTCCCGGTTGTTTGCCGGTCTTCCGAATTCTCAGGAAGTCTGGATGAGCCATGGCGATCGGATTACTGAAGTCCCCCCCGGGTACCGGGTTACCGCCGTGTCCGCTTCCGGGGTGATCGCGGGATTTGAACATCATCAACATCTCTGGGCCGGAGTGCAATTTCACCCCGAGGTCGAACACACCGTGGAAGGGCGAAACCTCTTGCGGCGTTTCGCCTTGGAATGGTGTCAAGCGGTGCCGGATTGGACGATGGCTCATTATCTCGACGCCCAGATCGCTTCGATTCGGGCGACCGTGGGGAAGGAAAAGGTTTTGATGGCGGTGTCGGGGGGCGTCGATTCGAGTGTGGCCGCCACCCTTTTGCATCGAGCGATCGGCGATGCCCTTTGTTGTGTTTTCATCGATCATGGATTGTTGCGAAAAGGAGAAGCCGACGAAGTCGAAGCGCTCTTTTCGACCGTTTTGGATATCCCGCTCGTTCGCGTCGACGCCAAAGAGCGGTTTCTGCGCCGTCTTCAAAGCGTGGTCGACCCGGAAACCAAACGAAAACGCATCGGCGCTGAATTTGTCGCCGTTTTCGAAGAAACGGCCGCCACCCTGGGTTCGTTCGCCTTTTTGGGACAAGGCACCTTGTATACCGATGTGATCGAGTCGGGAACTCAGACCGCTCAGACGATCAAGAGCCATCATAACGTCGGGGGATTGCCCGAAAAGATGCGTTTTCGATTGGTCGAACCCTTGAATAAACTGTTCAAAGACGAAGTTCGTTTGTTGGGACGTACGATGGGAATGCCGGAGGCTCAAATCCGCAGGATTCCGTTCCCGGGTCCGGGATTGGCCATTCGCATTCTCGGAGAAGTCACCGAGGAAGCGCTCTTTCTGGTCCGGGAGAGCGATGCCATTTTGCGGGAAGAATTCGCCAAAGCCGGCTTGGACACTTCGGTATGGCAATATTTCACCGTTCTTCCCGGGCTTCGAAGCGTCGGTGTGATGGGGGATCAGCGGTCGTACAGTCAAGCGGTTGCGATCCGGGCGGTCACCAGTGTCGACGGGATGACGGCCGACTGGGCAAGAATTCCTTTTCCGGTGTTGGATATCGTCAGTCGGAGAATCGTCAATGAAATTCCCGGGATCAATCGGATTCTTTTCGACATCACCTCCAAACCCCCGGCGACCATCGAGTGGGAATGATCGTTTTTCCGTTTTCCCCGCCATCATTTTGTGATATAATGAAGGCATCCAAACGGAAGGGATGATCCGATGATTCGCGATTTTCGACAAATTTCCACCCGTCAAGGCGACGCCGGAACCAGCAAAAATTATGTCAACGAAAGCTTTCCCAAAGATGATCCTCTGTTTGAGGCGATGGGGACGCTCGACGAATTGAGCGCGGTTTTGGGTTTATGTTATCACGAGCGTCCGCTACCGTTCATTCTCGAAATTCAACGGGCTTTGTTGGCCATCAATGCCGGTTTGGCCTGGACTCCCACCTCCGGCCGTCCCGCACCTTCGCTTTGGCAGGATTTCGGGGGGGCTGACATCCAAAAGGTGGAGACGGAAGAACAACGCTGGCTGGATCAAAAACCGTTGGCGATTGGGTTCACCTTGTTGGGAAGCGAAGACAGTCGACCCGGAGCGTATTTCAATCTGTCCCGGGCCGTTTGCCGACGGGCGGAGCGGAGAGTGGTCTCTTATCTCCGTCACAGCCAACGAACCGATTTGACCGATGCCGCCGCCTACTTGAATCGGCTGAGCGACTTGCTTTTCCTTTGGACCAAAAACGCCTGAAACCGACCCTTGCAAGTTTTTTGATTTCCGAAGCATTTTTTGCTTGAAAAGATTGCGGTTTATAGTATAATATAACTTGCGACGGAACCTTAGCTCAGTGGGAGAGCATTAGTTTGACGTACTAAGGGTCGTGGGTTCGAGCCCCTCAGGTTCCACCATTCGGTTCAAAAATCCCCTTTTCTTGGAAAAGGGGTTTTTTTTGCTTTTCCCCGGGTGGATTTTGCCGTATAATGGGAGTGGATGTCCATTCTATGGATGGGGAGGAACCGTCATGACCGATCGAGAGATGCACTTTATCAGCCGTGAAGATTTCCGCCGGTGGTTGGAAGTCAACGCCGATGGCGGGGAAGGTGTCTTTTTACGGTTCGACCGTCGCGAGACCGGGTCGATGAAAACCGCCGAAGCGGTCGAAGAAGCCCTTTGTTTCGGATGGATCGATGGGATTCTCCGGAAAATCGACGAATTCTCTTATCGCGTTTACTTCACTGAACGAACGCGTTCCAGTCGGTGGTCGGCCAAAAATGTCGACCGTGCCCAACGGTTGGAGGCTTCAGGCCGGATGACCGACAAAGGAAGAGAGAAGATCGCGTGGGCAAAGGCCAATGGGTCCTGGGACGCCCCTCAACAACTCCCTGCCTATGATGAAGGTCAAACCCGGATATTATTGGCAGCCATCGGCGACCACGAACCCGCGAAAACGCATTTCGAAGCCATGTCCCCGTCGGTAAAACGGACCTACACTTTATGGTATCTGGATGCGAAAAGCCCCGAAACTCGGGCAAAACGCTTAATAACGATCCTTTCTCGGCTCGATGAGAATCGGAAACCGATGGATTAAAGAAAAATTCGAAGAAGAAACGATCGGGGAGGCACCCATGGTTTTTGAAGAAGAACTGAAAACGCACTTGGACGCTGAAGGGCGGCTGATCCGTATGCCTGCCAAATTCAAATCTCAGGTGATGGCCCTCTATTGGTTGGCCGACTTTTTCCAATCAGGAAAAATATACGCTCAAGCGGAGATCGATGCCATTCTTCTTGACCGTCATTTATTCAACGATTGTTGTACCCTGCGGCGGGGATTGGTAGATTTCCAGTTATTGGAACGAACCCGTGACGGCCGGAAATACTGGGTGAACCCCCATCGTCCGGAACAATCGAATTGGCTTTTCGCCCATCAAGCAACGAAGGAGGAACCCCATGGAAAAATATGACGTCATCGTGGTT
>JAKLGB010000028.1:3611-15602 GCA_022710895.1 Bacillota bacterium | reverse complement strand
GAAACCATTTATGGCGATTACATCTTCAAATACCATTCCCAGTACGGCCAAACCCAACCGGAACGATTTTATGAGCGGACCTTCCCGTCTTCGATCGAAGGGGGAGACATCATGTTGCTGACGCCGAGCATTCTTGCGATCGGGGTCAGCCAAAGGACCCATCCCGCCGCCATCGAGAGATTGGCAAAGAACTTGTTTTTCCATCACCGGACCCCCTTTGAAAAAGTGGTCGCTTTTGATATTCCCAAAAGTCGATCGTTCATGCATCTGGATACCGTGTTGACCCGGGTGGATTATGATAAATTCACCATTCACAACGAATTGAACCATACGATCAAAATGTTCGAATTGACTCCGAATCTGAATCATCACGGCAAATTGCTGGTCAAGCCGATCGAAAAAACGCTCCAGAGCAGTTTGGAGATGTATTTGAATCGGAAAGTCACCTTGATTCCCTGCGGGGGAGACGATGTCGTCGCCTCCGACCGGGAGCAATGGAACGACGGGGCAAACACCCTGGCCATCGCTCCGGGCGAAGTGATCGTTTATCAACGTAATCGCACCACCAACGACCTCTTGGTGAAAAACGGAGTCAAAATCAACGTGATCCCTTCCAGCGAACTGTCCCGCGGACGGGGAGGTCCCCGCTGCATGAGCATGCCGTTCGTCCGTCAGGATCTGCAATGATGAAAAGAGAAGAGGAGAAAAATGCCATGAAACCAATCAGTCTGAAACACCGCTCGTTTTTGACCCTTTTGGACTTTACCCCCGAAGAAATCACCTATTTGTTGGATCTTTCCTCCCGCCTGAAAGCCCAGAAAAAGGCAGGAACCGAGAAGCGCCCGTTGTCGGGGAAGAACGTCGTTCTGATATTTGAAAAGGATTCGACCCGGACCCGGTGTGCTTTTGAAGTCGGCGCTTTTGATTTGGGTATGAACGTGACCTACCTCGGCCCGACCGGATCGCAAATGGGAAAAAAAGAAACCGCCCGCGACACCGCCCGCGTTTTGGGCCGGATGTACGACGGGATCGAATACCGCGGGTATCGACAGGAAACCGTCGTAATTCTAGCCAAAGAATCGGGGGTCCCCGTTTGGAACGGATTGACGGATCGATATCATCCAACCCAGATTCTCGCCGACTTTTTGACCATCCGGGAACACAAGGGAACATTGAAAGGAATCCGATTCGCCTATATGGGCGATGCCCGCAACAACATGGGCAATTCCTTGATGATCGGATCGGCCAAACTCGGATTGGATTTTCGGGGAGTTGCGCCCAAAGCCCTTTGGCCCGAAGAAGCGTTGGTCGAACGCTGTCGCGCCATCGCGGCCGAAACAGGAGCCAAAATCACCTTGACCGAATCGGTCGAAGAAGGCTTGCGCGGAGCCGATGTCGTTTATACGGATGTTTGGGTATCGATGGGCGAACCCGAAAGCGTTTGGGAACAGCGGATCCGACTCTTGCTACCATATCAAGTCAACAAAAAAGCAATGGCCCTCGCTCAACCGGACGCCATCTTCCTGCATTGCCTGCCCTCGTTCCATAACATTGAGACGGCGGTCGGAAAATCGATTTACGACAAATACGGATTGGATGGGCTCGAAGTCACCGAAGAAGTCTTCGAATCGCCCCAATCGGTGGTTTTTGACGAAGCCGAAAACCGTCTTCATACCATCAAGGCCGTCATGTACGCGACCTTGGCGGACCCGGAGTAAGGAGAGTCCCTTATGCGAAAACAACCCGTAAAAGTCGCTATCTGGGGTTTTGGGGCCATGGGATCCGGAATGGCCCGGATGTTGCTTGCCAAAAAGGGATTCGAAATCGTCGGTGTTTGCGACCGCAATCCCGCAATCGTCGGAAAGAAGATGCGGGAAGTTTTGGGCTTGCCGGCCGTTGCGGACGATATTCGCATCCTTCCGGATATCGATTCCGTCGTCGGGGATCGTTCGTGCGATGTCTGTCTTCTCGCCACGGATTCCTTCACCCATAAGGCCTTTCCCAAGATTCGTTGGCTTCTGGAGCGTCGGGTCAACGTCATCTCGACGGCAGAGGAAATGACTTATCCCGAAGCGAACCAACCCGATCTCGCCACTCAAATGGACGCGATTGCGAAAGCCAATGGGGTGACCGTTTTGGGAACCGGCATCAACCCGGGAATGATGATGGATCTTTTGGTGATCATGATGACCGGAGTGATGGCCGATGTGGAAAAAATCCGCGTTTCCCGAGTGAACAGCCTCTCGCCCTTTGGGGAAACCGTCATGAGTGAACAGGGCGTTGGGTTATCTTTGGAGGAGTACGCTCAAAAAAAAGCCAAAGGTGAAATTGCCGGGCACGTCGGCTTCCGCGAATCGGTGGAGATGATGTCCAAAGCTCTCGGATTGGGCATTGATCGTTTCGAACAACAGATGGACCCGATCATCACCGCCGTGGACCGCAAATCACCTTATGGGTTCGCGAAAGCCGGACATGTGACCGGCATCGATATGCGATCCCAAGGATATGTCGGATCCGAACTAAAAATCGAAATGTCACATCCCCAACAGATTGAGCCGCAACTCGGCGGAGTCCGTACCGGGGATTATATCGATATTACCGGCCAACCGCCGGTCCATTTGGCGATCACTCCGGAAATCGACGGCGGCATCGGCACCATCGCCGTTTGCGTGAACATGATTCCCCATGTCATCAATGCCCGACCGGGTTTGAAAACCATGATTGATCTCCCCGTCCCTCGGGCGATTCTCGGCGATGTCCGAGCGATGATCGAGGAGGACGTCCGATGATTCCCAAAGGCACGTGGGTACAAATCCGATCGATCCTTCTTCGCCCCGAAGAACGGACCGGGAATCTTCCGGAAGAAACCAAAAAGGTTCCTTTGGAAATGTGGATCAAAGGCACTTTATTGGATGCTTCCGAACTTGGCGAAAAGGTTCGGATCCGGACCGTCACCGGTCGCGAAGTCACCGGCACGCTTTGTGCCGTCGAACCCGCTTTCCGGCATGACTATGGAGCTTATGTTCCCGAAATCCAAAAAATCACCCAAATCGTCAAGGCAACTCTCGGGGAGGAACAGCCATGAACCGCGACTTGTCGGTGACGGGGGTCCTTTCCCGCAAAAATGCGATCATGCGCACCTCGGTCGGCATCGATTATTCCCAATACGAGACCGGAACGATCGGTTTTGATTACGAACGTCTGATGCGTGATACGGGGTACGATCTTTCCGCCATCCGCGCCATCCAGTCCGCGTATGGTGTCGGCAACACCCCACTCAAGGAGTTGCGGCACCTGACCGCTTTGGCCCGCAAAGTCGCCGCCCCGGGAAAAGGGGCACGGATTTTCATCAAGGACGAAGCCTTGAACGATTCAGGCAGTTTCAAAGCCCGACGGGCTTCCATTTCCTGTTATCATGCCAAAAAAATGGGGTTTCCGGGCGTAATCACCGCCACTTCGGGAAACTATGGAGCGGCCGTGGCCTCTCAAACCGCAAAACACGGACTCCCCTGCATCGTTGTGCAGGAATGTTATGATTCCCGGGGAATCGGACAACCGGAAATCATTGAAAAAGCCCGTGCCTGTGAAGCCTATGGAGCCGAAGTCGTGCAACTTTCCGTCGGCCCGGAACTCTTTTACCATTTTCTGACGCTCTTGGAAGAAACGGGATATTTCAATGCCTCTTTATACACTCCGTTCGGGGTTCAAGGAATCGAAACCCTTGGCGCGGAGTTGATCGAGGACTGTTTGAAACAGACCGGCCGACTTCCCGATCGGGTCGTCGTGACCAATGCCGGCGGCGGAAACCTGACCGGAACCGCCCGGGGGATCCGTCAAACGACCAATCAGCGCATCGAAATCGTCGGGGCCAGCGTCAATTTGAAAGGATTGCATATGGCCAGTGACAAGGATTTCAATCGCAAGTCCTTCACCACGGGACATACCGGATTCGGAATGCCGTTCATGACAAACCCCGATCGCAGCGACGTTCCCCGCTCCGCCGCCCGGCCCTTGCGCTACATCGACCGTTATGTCACCGTCAACCAAGGAGAAGTCTTTTTCATCACCCAAGCCCTTACCGTTTTGGAAGGCATCGAACGCGGACCCGCGGGCAACGTATCCTTGGCGGCGGGGTTCGCATTGGCCCAGGAAATGGACCAAGATCAGATTCTTATCGTTCAGGAGACCGAATACACGGGAGCCGGAAAACACCATCAAGCTCAATTGGCGTTTGCTCGGGAAAACGGAATCGACATCCGCTTTGGGGATCCTGTCGAAGAAGTCCCCGGTATTTCCATCGTTCTCCCCGAATCGGTCGGAAAAATCCGAACCGTCGATCTCGATTTGGAGGCCATCCGTCGATCGGCCATCAAGAATGCCGTCAAAGACCACCGTCGCATCCAAGCATCGGATGTGACCTATTTGATGGAAGAAACCAACTCGTCCCGCGAGTTTGTCACCCGGGTTTTGCGGGATTTATCGGTAGAATGGGAGGAATGACCTGTGGAAAAAAGCAATGTTCGTCCCGATGATTGGCAGCGACGCCGAGATCATCTGCGGGAATCGAGCGACGAAGAACTCAAAGCCCGCTTTTGGCATTTGACCGAAGAAGTGATTGCGCCGATGG
Organism: Bacillota bacterium; assembly: GCA_022710895.1. GTDB lineage: Bacteria > Bacillota_I > Bacilli_A > Izemoplasmatales > Hujiaoplasmataceae > JAKLGB01. Next base: position 10,975 of record JAKLGB010000028.1, on the reverse strand, counting down.
TTCGGTTAGCCCAAACGCAGACCACCCCGTCCATTGAGCGATCCGTGCTGCTTCGCATGGGGTTCTCCGACGCGGAAGCCAAAGCCGTCGTTCAACAAACCATCGAACACCGTCGGATGGGTAAAGGCGCGGGCCATTGCGTCTATGCCCTTTCCTTGATCGATCACATCGACATTCGCACCGCCGGGCTGAAGCTCGGGGCGGGCGAAGGATGGGACCGTCTGGAACGTCGGTTTGGAGGGAATCCGCGATGAAACCCGAAGACAAACTCGACCTTCGTGCTATTCTCGCCGATTTGGATAACTATGTCCCCCGTCGTCGCGGATGGACTTGGCGAAAGCCTGTCGATCGTCTGAGGATGAACGGATATGAGTATTCGGATTGTTCGGAACCGCTGAAAAACAGCGTTCCCCCGATCGCCGCCAAGTCTTTTGGGGGCATCGATCCGCAGCCCAGACAAGTGATTACCACCGAAATCGCTTCCGGCCGTTTTGAAGACGACATCCGCAGAATGCGGATGGCCGCTTGGCACGGTGCGGATCACATCATGGTGATCCGGACGGCCGGACAGTCGCACTTCGACGGGTTGATCGAAGGAACCCCCCAAGGAATCGGCGGCGTTCCGATCACCCGAAAACAACTCCGGGCTTCGCGGAAAGCCCTGGATCTCATCGAAGACGAAGTCGGTCGACCGATCAATTTTCATTCCTACGTATCCGGCGTTGCCGGACCGGAAATCGCCGTCCTTTTCGCCGAAGAAGGCGTCAACGGGGCTCATCAAGATCCGCAGTACAATGTCCTTTACCGCAACATCAACATGGTCCGCTCTTTCGTCGACGCCGCGGAGTCCAAAAAAATCATGGCGTGGGCGGATATGCTGCAGATTGACGGAGCTCACAATGCCAACGCCACAGCCAAAGAAGCTTGGAAAGTGATGCCCGAGTTGCTGGTTCAACACGCGATCAATTGTGCATTTTCGCTCCAAGCCGGGATGAAAAAGGAAAACATCGCGCTTTCAACGGTGCCTCCGACGGCATCGCCCGCGCCGGATCTCAAGACCAACCTTCCCTATGCCGTGGCTTTGCGGGACTTTTTTTCCGGCTATCGCATGCGAGCGCAAATGAATACCAAATACATGGAATCATCGACCCGCGAAGCCACGGTGACCCATGTTTTGAACATGATGATTTCCAAATTGACCTCCGCCGACATTCAGTCGACCATCACTCCCGACGAAGGCCGGAACGTTCCATGGCATATGTACAACATCGAGGCTTGCGACACTGCCCGTCAGGCGCTGGTCGGGATGGACGGATTGTCCGAATTGGTCGAGATCCGCAAAGACGGCTTGATGGCGGAAAAAGTGCGAGAGATCAAAGAACGCGCCGTCCTCTTTTTGGAAGAGATGCTCGCCGGCGGCGGGTATTTCCGTGCGGTCGAGGATGGATTTTTCATCGATTCGGGGATTTTTCCCGAACGTAACGGCGACGGCATCCGGCGCAAAATCGCCGGCGGGATCGGAGCCAACACGGTTTTTGAACGCGACTCGGATTATTTCGCCCCGGTCCCCTGTCATTTCGGATTCAATAACGTGGCCCAATACGGTTTGCGACCCGATGAAGATCCCGCTTCTCTGATCGGAGGATCGACTTTCACCGACCGGTCCAAAATCCGGTATGTCGACGAACTCGATCCCGAGGACAACGTCGAACGTCGAATGGCGGAAACCGCTCGTTACGCCGACGGCGCCGTCATCACTCCCGAAGTGCAATGGCGGGGCGACGGTATCGTCGTCGTCGATCTGACATTCCCCGCTTCCCTCCCGGTCTCCCAGGCGGCGGCGTTGGAAATCGGAAAACGGATGAATCTCGAAGACGTTGAAGTGATCCACCGTGAATCCCTGCATCCTTCCGAAGCCACCCGGATCCAATTGCGAGGGCGGATCGCTCTCGATGTGGACGTCGCGAAACTGTCAATTCCCGAGGAGCCGAAACGGCTCTCCGATGCGGAAATCACCGCCTACGTTCATGATCATCCGTTACGAATCGTCGCCGCCACCGTCGGAGAAGACGAGCATTCGGTGGGATTGCGGGAAATCATCGACATCAAGCACGGGGGAATCGAAAAATATGGGATTCTTTGCGAATATTTAGGGACTTCCGTTCCCGTCGATAAACTGGTCGACGCCGCCATCGAAACCGATGCCCGCGCCATCCTGCTCTCGACGATCATTTCGCATGACGACATTCATTACAAAAACATGAAAAAAATCCACGATTACGCCGTGGAAAAAGGCGTTCGCGATCGAATGATCCTGATCGCCGGCGGCACCCAAGTGACCCCCGAATTGGCGGTCAAACAGGGAATGGATGCCGGCTTCGGACGCGGAACTCACGGTGTGGACGTTGCGACGTTCTTGGTGGAAAGGCTCAAGGAAAAGGGGAACTGAAACGTGAAAGTTGACATTCTTGTTGCCGAAATCGGCAGCACGATTACGAAAGTCAGTCTTTTTGACGGCATCAAGGAAGGACAACCGCGTTTTCTCGGTCAGGGCAGCGCCCCGACCTCGATCGCCCGGGGGGATGTCACGATTGGCTTGAACCAAGCCGTCGATCAATTGAAAAAGAAATTTCAAACCGATTCGTTGGACGCAACGGAATCTTTCGCTTGCTCAAGCGCCGCGGGGGGACTGCGGATGAGCGTCCACGGCCTCGTCTATGATATGACCGTCAAAGCCGCGAAAGAGGCCGCGCTGGGGGCGGGTGCCAACTTGCATCTGCTGACGGCGGGGCTTTTGACCGACACGGACATCAAGAACATCCGCAGCTCCAGTTTGAACATCATCCTGATTGCGGGGGGCGTCGACTACGGTGAAAAGGAAACCGCTTTGGCCAACGCCAAACTGATTGCCAAGCAGAAAATGAATATTCCGGTGATCTTTGCCGGCAACATAGTCAATCGCGAAGCGGTTCAAAAAGCTTTTGATATCCAAGATCAAGGAAAATACTTGTATCTGTGCGAAAACGTTTATCCGAAAATCGACCAACTGGCCGTCGAACCGGCGCGGAAGGTGATTCAAGACGTTTTCGAAGAACACATCGTTCGGGCCCCGGGAATGGAGAAAGTACGGTCTCTGATTCATCAAACGATCATTCCTACGCCCGGTGCCGTTTTGCGTGCGGCCAAGGTCCTTCAGGCTTCGATGGGAGATTTGTTGGTCGCCGACGTCGGCGGAGCGACCACGGATCTGCATTCGGTGACGGAAGGCAGCCCCGATGTCCAGAAGATGACGCTCAGCCCCGAACCCTTCGCCAAACGGACCGTCGAAGGCGATTTGGGGGTTTTCGTCAACCGTTTGCGCGTAATCCAGATGGTCGGGCAGGAGAAGATGGAAAAAGACCTGCAGATGCCTCACGAACAATTGGCGGGAATCCTCGCCGAATATCGTCCCGTTCCGAGCGAGAAACAAATCCCCGTGGTCGAATATTTGACGAGTCTTTGCTGCGGAGTGGCACTGAACCGCCATTGCGGTCGATTTGTCACCTCCTTCGGACCGGCGGGAAAAACGTCGATTGCGGAAGGCAAGGATTTGACGAACGTTCGTTACTTGATCGGAACCGGCGGGGCTTTGACCCGTCTCCCCGGGGGAAAGAAAATTCTTGCGGACCTGCTGGTATGGCGCGACCCGAGGCTTTTGTTGCCCAAAACCCCTGCCCAAGTGTTGATCGATCATGATTACATCATGGCAGCCGTCGGTGCTTTTGCCGAAACCTATCCGGACGCCGCGGTGACCTTGCTCAAAAACAGTTTCCGAATCTAGGTGATGTGCTGATGTACCCACGTTTGGAGATCGATGCAAACAAACTGAAACACAATGCCGAGCATCTATTGAAATCCTGCCAAGAGAACGGAATTCGAGACTGTATGCTCGTGACGAAAGTGTTGGCGGGATATCGTCCGCTTGTCCGTCGTTTGGCCACCTTCGGGTTTTCGCATTTGGCCGATTCGCGGATCGAAAACCTGATCCGTTTTCAAGCGGTTCCGATTCCCAAGGTTTTATTGCGTTTGCCGATGCCCACCGAAGTTTCCCGGGTCGTCCGATATGCGGATTACTCGCTGCAATCCGAGATTTTAACCATAAAAGCAACGGAAAAAGCCGCTGCTCGACTGGGAAAAACCCACGGGGTGATCCTGATGTTCGACGTCGGGGACCTGCGAGAAGGGCTTTTTTTCCGTGAAGATCCGGGTCCCTTGGTTCAAACGGTCTTGGATTCTCCGCATCTATGTTTGGCCGGCATCGGGACAAACCTCACCTGTTACGGCGGGATCGTTCCGGATGAGGAAAATCTGGGTCGTCTGATCTTCATCAAGCAACAGATCGAATCCCGTTTTTCCCTCCGCATCCCCTTAATATCGGGAGGAAATTCCTCTTCCGTTCACTTGTTTAGAACAGGACGTCTGCCCAAGGAAGTCAACAGCCTGCGGATCGGGGAAGCCTTCTTTTTGGGACGCGAAACCGCTTTTGGACATTTGCTTCCGGGGATGAATCCGGACGCTTTCATCTTGAAGGCGGAAATCATCGAGGTAAAGGTCAAGCCGAGCTATCCGATCGGCAACATCGGCATGAATTCTTTCGGAGCCAAACCGGACATCGAAGATCGGGGAATGATGAACCGAGCCATCCTCGCCATCGGTCGTCAGGACGTGGAACCCGGCGACTTGATCCCGCTCGATGCGGGCGTCCGGATCGTGGGTGCCAGCAGCGATCATCTGATCGTCGACTTGGGAAACCGCACCGGCAAACCGGGTGACGTTTTAGCCTTCGGTCTCAACTATCCCGGATTGTTGCGAGTGATGACTTCCCGGTATGTAAAAAAGCGCCTCAAATGAAAAAACACCGGCTTCATGCCGATGTTTTCCGATAAAAAGGGACTTATTTTTCGAGGGATTTGAGCATCCAAAGATGTTTTTGAATGGCGCCTTGAATCCCCAACAGCAGATCGACCGTCACTTCATCGCCGACATCTTGAGAGACTTTGACGATTTCGGAAAATTCCGCGTCGATGGTGATAAAATCGTAAATGACTTGGTTGATCATTTCCATGACCGTTTCGTTGCCGACGGCTTCTTGAATCGAAGCATTGACCAGGAATTCTTTCAGGGAAGCAAATGGTTTTCCCTCCAGCATTAAAATCCGCTCGGCGATGGCATCCATATTTTCCGTTGCCTCGTCGTAGAGTTTTTCATACAATTGATGCAATTGAAAAAACGACATGCCCTTGACCAACCAGTGATAGTTGTGAAGTTTGATGTACAAGACACCGAAATTGGCGACTTGACGGTTGAGTTTCTGCAGTAATTCTTTCATGGATAGAACCTCCTGGATCGATTTTTATAGTTCAATTATACCACCTTATTCATCTTTTTACCAGCCGTGTGCTGACCTCAGTCGTTGTCGAAAAAGAAATAATGATATGCGAAGCATTCTGCCTCTTATGGATTTTGACGATTTGTACATATCTCAAACGATATCGGAGAAAGGCGCTTCGAACGGATCGATTTCCGTTCATTGAACTTTCTGGTGAGGTTAATGACCGATTTCGTTCATGGGCCGGTCGGCATCGTTCTTGAAGAAATCTTTTTTGGGGAAAACCCGGAAATTGCCGATTCTTGGCTTTCTTTTTTGGTTGGGTTTTGCTATAATGACTTGACTTATCCATCATTTTCAGGAATTTCGCCGATGGAACATCGGCTCCATTATTCATTCTACAGAGGAGATTGTCATGGAAAAAGATGTATTGACGCAAGAAAAACGTTTACTCCGGCGCAATAAATGGGCTTATAGCGTCGGCGGAATCGGCCGCGACATGATTTATCAACTCATCGCGACGTTCTTTATCACCTATATCCAGTATTCCGGTCTTGGCCTCACCGCCGCCCAATTCTCGGTCATCGGGGTTTTGCTGGTGGTCGGGCGGATCTGGGATGCCGTCAACGATCCATTCATGGGTTCGATCGTCGAAAACACCCACAGTCGCTGGGGAAAATTCCGTCCCTGGATTCTCATTGGGGCGCTTTTGTCCGGAATCGTCATCGTCATCATGTTCAACTTCCGGTCTCCCGCCCAATGGCTCGGAGGCTGGGGCTATGTCATTTTCTTCTTTATCATTTATTTGTTCTGGGAAGCGGCATTCACGCTCAATGATATCCCCTATTGGTCATTGATCCCGGCTTTGTCCAAAAACAAAAAGGATCGGGACGTGATTACCACGATGGTGGTCGTCTTCGCCGGCATCGGCGCTTTCGCCGGCAACGCCATCATCAGTCTGACGACCGTTGGCAACATGGTCAAAGGCTATAGTCTCATCTCCATCACCTTCGTGGCCATTTTTCTCGCCTGCACTTTCCTGACCGTGTTCGGAGTCAAAGAACCCGTCGAGGAGTATGATGAAAAGGCGGAAAAAGTCACCCTGAGAAAAATGTTTTCCGTCATTGCCCACAATGACCAACTCCTGTGGGCGTCGCTGGCCTTGATGCTTTATAGCGTCGGATCCGCTTTATTGACCGCTCTCGGTTATAACTGGTTCTATTTGGAAATCGGATACAATGGGACACTGACCATGATTTTCATCGTCAGTTTTGCGGTTTCCAATATCGTGGTTCAAAGTCTGTACGCCGCTTTGGCCAAGAAATTCACCCGGAAACAACTGATGCGGTTCAGTTTTATTTCCTTGGCCTTCGGATATACGATGCTTCTCGCTTTGGGATGGGGCGGCTTTTTGCCGGTCAACATCGTCACCGCCTGCGTCTTCGGACTTTTCGTTTTCGGCGGGCAAGCCATTTTCTATATGGTCATCATTGTGAACATGACCAACACCATCGAATATAACGAATACAAGACCGGGGATCGCAATGAAGCCATCGTCTTCTCGCTTCGCCCCTTCGTTGCCAAACTTTCCAGTGCCATTCAAGGTCTGGTCGTCATCTTGGTTCTCGTCCTGTCCGGAATATATGGAATGAGCCAAAACATCAGCGAATTGGAAAACCAACTCAGCATCTTTAATGAAATGAGCCTCGACCAAAAGCAGGAGTATTATGCCAATGTGATGGCGGGACAAATCGTTTTGGATCAAGCGGATCTGAAAGAAAGCGAAAAAGCGGTGATTTACGCTGCGCTTCAGGATCCCGCCAATGCGGTTTTCGTCATCAATTCGGATCCTGCGGACAATATCACCGACGGTTTGGTGACGGGCATGACGATCGACAAAGCGGCCGATGCGGTATTCAAGAACAACGATAACGTTGATGTCCCGATGCGGTTGACTCTGCGCCTGGCGATTACGGTGTTGCCGGCGTTGCTGATT
>JAKLGB010000028.1:0-3513 GCA_022710895.1 Bacillota bacterium | reverse complement strand
TGGCGCATCGATGCTGCTACTGAACAAAAAGTTCATCATCGACGAAATCTATTACGAAAAAATCACCGAAGAAACCCGCTTACGTCGGGAACAAACCTCCGGTTCCGCGATTTCCTAAAAATTCCCGAACGATGACCGGAGCTAATCCTCCGGTCTTTTTTCCGAAAGAAGGCTTTTCCATGAACGAATGGAAGATGAATTTGTTGGTAACCCTCAACGCCGATTACCTGCGTCCGTTGGCGGTGATGCTCAACAGTGTCCTGTTATCCGATCCGGAGGTTCGATTGGATGTCTACGTATTGCACAAATCGCTGAAAACCAGCGATTTTAACGCCGTTGCCACCGCGATTCACAGCGATCGGTTGGCGTTTTTCCCGATTGCCATCGATGATTCCGCTTTGGCGAAAGCGCCCACTTCCCGTCGCTATCCCACCGAAATGTATTTCCGGTTGTTTGCCAGTCGATATCTCCCTGCTCATCTAGACCGCGTTCTTTATTTGGATCCGGACTTGGTGGTGCTCCGTTCTTTGAAAGATTTGTATGCGATGCCCATGGATAACCATTATTTCGCCGCTTGTTCGCATGTTCTATTCCGGGGCATGCAGAAATTCAACGAACTACGATTGAATATGGAAAAAGCCACCCCATACATCAACTCGGGAGTGCTGTTGATGAACCTTCCGCTCCTAAGAGCAGAAACAAAACAAGAAGAAGTGCTCCAATACATTCGGCGACACAAAAATGTCCTGATGCTTCCCGATCAGGATGTTTTGAGTGCACTGTACGGATCAAAAACGCTTCTGGTGGACTCGTTGATCTTTAATTTATCCGAACGGTTCCGGAACACCTATAATCTCCGATTATTACCCGGCGACGTTCGCATCACGACCGAATGGATTCGGGAGCATGCCGTGATCATCCATTTCTGCGGAAGAAACAAACCTTGGAAAAGCAATTATGTCGGCGATTTAGGCCTTTTTTACCACGAAATCGCCGCGAAGACCACTTTGTGGTGATATCGTTCTCCGAATACCGTGACGGCAATTCCGTTGTTTTGACAAAAAAAGAGCAAAACGGTTTTCTATTGATGCGGCAAGTGATAGTATGGTAAGTAGAGATAATGGATTGAAGGAGGAAGTCACAATGGAAGAAATGATCACCAGAATGCCGTTGATCGGCGACAAAGCTCCGGCGTTTACCGCCAAAACGACCCAAGGCCCCATCAATTTCCCGGCCGATTATGCCGGAAAGTGGGTCATCCTGTTTTCGCATCCCGCGGATTTCACCCCGGTATGCACCACCGAGTTTATGACGTTTGCGAGCATGATGAATGAGTTCAAAGCCATGAACACCGAATTGGTCGGCCTTTCGGTCGATTCGTTGTATGCCCACATCGCTTGGCTCCGCCGCATCAAAGAACTCCAATGGAAAAACCTGAAGGACATCGAAGTCACCTTCCCCTTGATCGAAGACATCACCATGGAAGTGGCCAAAAAGTATGGAATGATCCAACCCGGGCAATCCAACACCCAAGCGGTTCGCGCGGTCTTTGTCGTCGATCCCGAAGGAAAAATCCGACTGATCCTGTATTATCCGCTGTCCACCGGACGCAATTTTGATGAAATCAAACGCGTGATCCAAGCCCTCCAAAAAGCCGACGCCGACCATGTTGCCACTCCGGCGGATTGGCGCCCGGGCCAGGACACCATCGTTCCGACCGCCGGTTCCTGCGGGGTCGCCAAAGAACGGATGGAAAAGAAGTCCGACGATACCTACTGCCTGGACTGGTTCCTTTGCTTCAAACGGGAAAAGAAGTAAAAAGTTCCGTTTGACAGCCGCGGGATCCTTTGGTAAAATACTCCTGTATCGATAGGGGAGTAGTCGGCATCTTCGGGTGCGATTTGCCAACATACTGGCGATAGCCTGGCAAATATCAAATGACGAGACTTATGCACGATCAAGTGCATGAGTCTTTTTTTTCGGAGGAGACCTTCATGGATTGGATTTCGGTGTTTTTGATAGCCGTGGGCTTGTCGATGGATGCTTTTGCGGTGGCCGTCTGCAAAGGATTGTGTGTAAAACAACAGGCATGGAAACCCGGTCTGCGGCTGGCGTTGTGTTTCGGATTCTTCCAATTCGCAATGCCGATGCTGGGATATTTTTTGGGATCCGCGTTATCGGGATTCACGCTGAAATACGGCCACTGGATCGCCTTTGCGCTTTTAGCCTTCATCGGGACCAAGATGATGATTGAAAGCCGGAAACCCCGCGAAGAAACCGTCTGCGAACCGAAAATACCGCTTAAGGAGCTCTTATTGCTCGGATTGGCCACCAGCATCGATGCGTTCGCCGCCGGCGTTAGCATCGCCTTGTTGGGAGAGCCCTGTTTCGGTCCTTCGGTAACCATCGGACTTACGACGCTGACGATTGCTTTTTTCGGGTTTGTCTTTGGTGGAAAAATCGGTTCGTGGTTGGGTAGAAAAGCGGAATTGCTGGGGGGTTTGGTGCTTTTGGGACTGGGCATCAAAATATTGATCGAAGGATTGATCCGTTAGTAAACAAAGGCGACTCCACAGGGAATCGCCTTTTTTGTTTCGGTCATTTCAAATCTTAATTTCCGGGGTTTTCCCCAATTCGGCCAATTTCGCGGTGCGAATCCGGCGATTGTCCTTTTTGACAAAGTACGCCGGAAAGATGATTCCCAGGGAAATTAGACCCGCCCAAAGGAATAACTCGTGAGGATACAGGTACAATCCCGCATAAGAGGGATGCTCCGCGATGAACTCCGCGCTCGGTGTCAAGCCCACGACATTTATGATCAACGGGGCGATGAAACTGGCCAAGACCATCGGCATCATGATGACCAAAATCATCTTGATGCCTTGGAAACATCCGGCTTTGCCTTCGGGCATATAGTCGCGGGCGCTCGCCCCGAACAAACCGCCCATCATCAACGATCCCGCCATGATCAAGGTTCCGCCCAAAATCAGAAAAACGGTGGTTGGCCCGGATTGACCCGGGAAAAACTTAGTGAGATAAGCGATGAGTCCGCCGGCCACTTCCAAAAGCGCAACGGGATAAAAAAACTTGTCTTTTCCAAACCGATCCATCATTTTTCCCGCCAGGACCGCCAAGACCGAGGCAATGACGATCACGAGGGCGACGGGGATGACATAATCGATGCCGAGGGTGTCGGAGATCATGCTGATCATGTAAGGTTGCCACAACTGCATCGCCAAACTGCCGAACATGCTGCCGAGGAAACATATGTAAATCATCTTGTTTTTAAGAATGTTGCTCCACCGAAAGCCATAGGCAACCTGTGCGAGATAAGTGCTTTCGGGAGATGGTTTCAACCGTGGACTGTCTTTGAAGAAGAACAGCCCGAGGAAGCCGACGATGGCGGGAATCGCCCCTAAAACGGCGAAGAACAGATTCCATTTTCCGCTGTTGGCCATTCCGCTGAATCCCACGAGGATGGCAATCATCGCAATCAAAGGGAAAATACTGAGA